>DMQJ01000139.1:0-533 GCA_003455715.1 Acidimicrobiaceae bacterium
CGGGCCAGTTCCAGTTGCGCACCGGTTCGGGCGCCTTCGTGCCGCCCAACGACCCCCTGGCCAACGAACGGTTCGTGGTTGCCGCCGACCTCGACGGCAAACGAGACCAGGCTCGCATCCGCATCGGCGCCGCGCTCGATACCGCCGAGTTGCTCGACGCGCTGGCAGACCAAATCGAGCGCCGCGAGGCGCTCGTGTGGGACAAGCAGCGCGACGACCTGGTGCAGCGGGTGGAGATGCGGCTCGGTGGAATGCTGCTGGAGGAGACGGTGCGGGCCGCTCCGCCAGGCGCCGACACCGTGGCTGCGCTCGTCGAGCGGGTGCGCTCCACACGACTTGCCGCACTCGGCTGGTCGGATCGGGCCGCGGCGCTGCGGGCGCGTGTGGCCTTCCTATGGCGCGAGTCCGGTTCCTCCGGCGACGGCGCCGACACCTGGCCCGACTGGAGCGATGCGACCCTGCTGCGCACGCTCGATGACTGGCTGGCCCCCTACCTGATCGGCGCCACCGGCCGGGCAGACCTGGAGCGGCTC
>DMQJ01000139.1:736-1048 GCA_003455715.1 Acidimicrobiaceae bacterium
ACACCGAGATGCTGCTCTCGGCGCAACTCGACTGGGATGCATCGGTGCGGCTGTCGGAGCTTGCGCCGCCATCGCTCACCACTGCGTCGGGCCGGACCGTTTCCATCGACTACTCGCGAGACATCCCCACGGCACGGGTACGTGTGCAAGACCTGTTCGGCACGAAGGTGCACCCGTGCGTGGCGGGTGGGCAAGTGCCGCTGGCGTTGGAGTTGCTGTCGCCCGCCGACCGCCCGGTGCAGATCACCCGCGACCTCCCCGGCTTCTGGGCCGGCACGTGGGCCGACGTGCGCAAAGACATGGCCGGCCGCT
>DMQJ01000139.1:1225-16763 GCA_003455715.1 Acidimicrobiaceae bacterium
TGCGCAAAGACATGGCCGGCCGCTACCCCAAACACCAGTGGCCCCTCGACCCCGCCAACGCCAACCCCAAACGCCTCAAGTAGCGGCCGCTTCGACCGCTGACAGATCGCTACCAAACGAAGCATCACTCGGGTTATCGTTTCCGGATGCGGGCCAGACGAACTGCACTCCTCGTTGTAGCTGCCGTACTGACAGCGACGGCCGGTGTCCCTCCGATCAATTCGGTGTCGGAAGCACGTGCCGACTTCCCTACGTCGACTGCGAATCCGCCGACTGACTTCGGGTCAGACGACAACGTCGACGCTGAGCCAATCGCCCGTTCAACCCGCGTCGACAGCGCCTTACGACTCAATGCGTCCGGCAGCACCATGGTCGAGGTCGTTGGCGGGGCAAGCGAGGTTGCCGCCGCGCTGTCGCGCCTGGGGGTTCTGCCGTTGGGCACGACCGGAGACCTCACGCTCGCCGAGGTGCCAAACGGCTCGTTGCAGCAACTTGCTTCCTCAGAAGGTGTGCAGGTAGTCCGCTCCGCAGCGCCCGCACTTCTCGATGCCACTACCGCCTCCATCCGAGCCGAGCGCGGCCCAGTCGCAGGGCAGCACATGAGTTTGGCTACGGAGTGGCACCAGGCCGGCCACAGCGGGTCCGGCAGCAAGGTCGCCATCGTCGGTCTCTTCGATGAAGCCCTGCTCGCGACTCAGATCTCGAACGGGGAACTGCCGTCCATTCCAGAGACCAACCGCGTCTGCGTGTCGGCCGGCGCAGCGTGTTCGTTTGGAACACCTGGAGCTTCGTACGGCAACTCACTTGCCGAGATCGTCACCGACATCGCGCCGGATGCGAGCCTCTATCTCGCCGAGATCGGATATCGAACCGACTTCATCCCGATCATCGATTGGCTGGCGGCCAACGGCGTCAACATCATGCTCAACCCCATCATTTGGACGTACGACGGCCCGGGCGACGGGACAGGCCCATCGGCATCCATCGTCGACTATGCGGTCAGCAAGGGCATCGCATGGTTCAACACGGCCGGCGAGATGAGTCCCGGACTTGGAGGGGTCTATTGGCGTGGGATCTGGAGCGATCCTGACAACGATCGGCTCCTCAACTGGTCTGGCAGCGACGAGTCGATGACGGTCTACTGCGGCTACCTGCTGGGTCTTCGTTGGGACGACTGGGGTGGCCCGTTGACTGACTACGACCTTCTCATCAGCGATTATCGGGCCAACAACAACACCAATGGTTCACGCAAGACGCTGTCTGCCGCCAACCAGGCCCTCTCCGGCGCCCAACCACTGGAGGGAACGAGCGGCGTTGCCTTGTGTAATCAGAATCCGGCTCGCGGCCCGGTGTACGACACGAACGGAGACGGCTACGTCTCCCTTTACGTTCAGCGGACGACCCGCACGCCTCACAGTCCCACCGGTGACGTCATTGAACTCGGCACCTACTACGGCTGGCTTGAGCGTTACACGAATGGCGCGGGCAGCGTCGCTCATCCGTTTGCCGACTCGCGTAGCAACGGGATGTTGACGGTCGGGATGGACGACAAGGTGAACATCGGGTACCCCAGAACCGGTTGGGGACCAACAGCCGATGGGCGAATGAAACCTGAAGTGCTCGCTCCCGGATGCATCGCGACATCGATCGACGGAGGCGTCGGTGACACCTATTGCACGTCTGCGGGCTTCGTCGGGTCCGACGGAGCCGCCGCCGTTGCGGTCGGCATGGCCGCCCTGACGGCACCCGTGGTGGGGGCCGCCACCCCATTACAGATCACGCGATACGTCCGCGACCAAGGAGTGGAACACACCACCTACCCGGAACGCACGTCGCTCCAGACTTCGTTCCTCCGCCTCCCCACTCCGCCTCCCGCCAGCTTTCCGGCGATGACCTACGAACTCGGTCAGGCGTCCCGACTTCTCGATACTCGCGGGGCTCCGTCCGGTCCGATCGGAACCAGTCGAGTCCAGAGGCTCAAGGCGGGCGAAACGTTTCATCTGAGACTCTCGAATTCCAGCGAACCCCTGGTTGCGATTCTCAGTGTCGGAATGGTGCGGCCTTCTGGCCGGGGATATCTCTCGATTCACCCAGCCGGGTGGTCAGCACCAGGCGCGGCGTCGGCAGTGAACGTCGATACCTCCGGGCAAGTGCGGGCAAATCTGGTCGTCGTTCCGATCGGGAACAACGGATACATCGACATCTACTCCTCCGTGGAGACCGACGTCATCGTCGATCTGCAGGGCATCTTTCGACCAGCTGACTCCGGGGCATACCAGCACAAGGCAACTCACCCTTTTCAGCCCACGACCCCAACCCGCATCGCCGACACGCGCACATGCCTGGGGCTCAGTGACTGTACGGGTGCGCCCGCAGCGGCACGGAGTTGGACAGAGATCGACATCGGATCGTTCATCGACCCGACTGACCCATACCGCAGCGTGCCGTCGGAGGCGCGCGCCGCTGTCGTGGCCGTCACGATCGACAGCCCGGTTACAGCTGGGTATGCCTCGGTGCTCCCCGGCGATGTCAGTACCGTCACCACGTCCAACGCCAACTTCGAAGCCAACCGCTCGACGACTGCCACCGCGATCGTTCGCCTGAACGATGGCGCTGACGGAAAGGCCCGAGTGTTCACCAGCGCTGCGAGCCACATCCAAGTCGAACTCCTCGGCTGGTTCTATGCCTTGGGGGCACCCGGAGATCCGTCGGGCGGGTTCGTTCCCCTTGCACCGACTCGACTCGTTGACACCAGGATTCCGGCGGGAACTCCTCAGCTGCAGCCCGGCATGTTGACCGAGGTCGACACCGCTCCCGCAGGCGTGCCGCCGCAGGCAACTGCGGTCATCGCCAACCACGTGGCCGTGAACACCCTTGCGGCGGTCGAGTTGCAGGTCGCGGCGACGGCCCAGCCTCAACCGCCCTCCTTTCGCAATCTCAGCGCTGGCGCGGCGGGACTGACGGTCGCAGCGAGCACCGTGTCGCAGATCGTCGACGCTCGCTACACGCTTCGAAACTCGGGCGGGACTCATGTCATCAGCGACATATGGGGCTACTTCCTTCCGCCGGCCACACCTCGGGTGCCTGACGGCGCGACTGTTGAGATCCCATTCTCCGGCCTGTCTGCGAGCCTCTGCTGCGGGCAGGTGAAGATCTCCGATGACGGAAATGTGGTCGTTGCCCTCACCGACAGCCCCCTGCCGGGCCTCTACGGACGAGTCCAAATCTGGCGACGCTCGAGCAACGACGTCCTTACCGTGCTCGACGGATCAGCATTCAGCGTCGTCGGTCTCTCAGCCAGCGGTGATCGAGCCTTGGTGATGGCGATGGACACGTCGATCCCGTCGTACGTCATTCACGAGGTCGACACGACAACAGGTGAGACAAGCTTGGTGAGGGTTGTCAGCCCAAGTGATTCGATCCAGCCGGACGGCACACTTGACCTTTGGCTGCTGTCGACACGCGTGTCCCACGACCCAGCGGACACGACACCCGACTCGCAGCACTACTACGTCTTCAACTCCATCACCAACACGTACACGTTCCTGCCGATGGTCTCCGAGCGGGCGCGGCT
This sequence comes from Acidimicrobiaceae bacterium, assembly GCA_003455715.1. Classification (GTDB taxonomy): domain Bacteria; phylum Actinomycetota; class Acidimicrobiia; order Acidimicrobiales; family Ilumatobacteraceae; genus UBA668. The sequence goes on from DMQJ01000139.1 coordinate 4,800, forward strand.
CAACAGGAGCGGCACGCACGTTGCGTGGGCAACAGGTACCCAACTCCACCTCTTGCGGCTCGACACAGTGACAACGCAGACCCCCGATGTGGGGGAGAACATCGCAGAGATCGCACTCGACGACGAAGGGACTGTCGCGTTCCTCTTCACCGAGGCCGACTCAGGTGTCGGGTACGGCACCCCCCTGTTGGTCACCTTCGACTCAGACAGTACGCCGGCCGTGCAGGAGGTGCCGGTCGACAACTCACCCAACTGGAGCAACCCACACTGGCTCGGATTCATGTGGGTCGGCCCAGGGGGCGAGGAGGTCGCGTACCAGCGATTCAATCGATACAGCTGGATGGTGCAAATGCCCGACGGGCCGGTCGAGGTTACGTACGGCACCGAGTGGGGCTGGTTGCCTCAGACCGAAGCCGGAAGCGCCCTCTCCGCGAACGGAAGATTCGTTGCAGTGCTGACGGCCAGCCAGATCACGACCGATCAGTCGCCGGGCGTCGTCCTACTGCTCCAAGACCGCTGGGCGACCTAGCCGCGCACCCGTTTCCCCGTCGCGCGCCCGCGGGCATAGCCTGAGCACATGGCTTCCCCTGAGTTCGACTTCACCGAGCTGTTCCCGCTCGCGCACGACGACATGCCGTACCGGCTGGTCACCACCGACCACGTTTCCACGGTCGAGACGCCGCTCGGCACGATGCTGAAGGTCGACCCGCAGGCGCTCACGCTCATCACCCAGGAGGCCATGCGCGACATCGCCCACTTCCTGCGCCCCGGGCACCTGCAGCAGTTGGCCAACATCCTCCACGACCCCGAGGCCAGCGACAACGACCGCTTCGTGGCACTCGACCTGTTGAAGAACGCTGCCATCAGCGCGGGCGGCATCCTCCCCATGTGCCAAGACACGGGCACCGCCATCGTCAAGGGCAAGAAGGGCCAGATGGTCCACACAGGCGGCGGCGACGAGGAGGCCATTGCCCGCGGCGTGTTCAACACCTACCAGACCAGCAACCTGCGCTACAGCCAGATGGCCCCGCTCAACGTGTACGACGAGGTCAACACCGGCAACAACCTGCCGGCCGAAATCAAGATCAGCGCGGTCGACGGCGATGCCTACAAGTTCCTGTTCATGGCCAAGGGCGGTGGCAGCGCCAACAAGAGCTACCTGTTCCAGGAGACCAAGGCGCTCCTCAACGAAAAGACGCTCCTCCCCTGGCTGTTCGAGAAGATGAAGACGCTCGGCACCGCCGCCTGCCCGCCGTACCACCTCGCCGTGGTGATCGGCGGCACCAGCGCCGAGCTGGCCGTGGAGACGGCGAAGCTCGCCAGCGCCCGTTACCTCGACACCCTCCCCACCGAGGGCTCGAAGACCGGCCACGCATTCCGCGACCTCGACCTTGAGGCCAAGGTGCTCAAGCTCAGCCAGGAGACCGGCATCGGCGCCCAGTTCGGCGGCAAGTACTTCTGCCACGACGTGCGCGTCGTCCGCCTGCCCCGCCATGGTGCGAGTTGCCCGGTGGCCATGGCCGTCAGCTGCAGCGCCGACCGCCAAATGCTCGGCAAGATCACCAAGGACGGCATCTTCCTCGAGCAGCTCGAGACCGACCCTGCCCGCTTCCTCCCCGACGTCACGCACGACGACCTGGCCGACGCACAGGTGGTGCACATCGACCTCAACCGCCCAATGGCCGACATCCGTGCCGAACTCTCCAAGTACCCGGTAAAGACGCGCGTGATGCTCACCGGCCCGATGGTGGTGGCGCGCGACATCGCCCACGCCAAGATCAAGGAGCGCCTCGATCGCGGCGAGCCGATGCCGCAGTACCTGCAGGACTATTGCGTGTACTACGCCGGCCCGGCCAAGACACCCGACGGCATGGCCAGCGGTTCGTTCGGCCCCACCACGGCCGGCCGCATGGACAGCTACGTCAACGAGTTCCAAGCCGCTGGCGGCAGCTTCGTGATGCTCGCCAAGGGCAACCGCAGCAAGGCCGTCACCGACGCATGCAAGGCCCACGGCGGCTTCTACCTCGGCAGCATCGGTGGCCCCGCCGCCCGCCTCGCACAGGACTGCATCACCAAGGTCGACGTGCTGGAGATGCCCGAGCTGGGCATGGAGGCCGTGTGGAAGATCGAAGTGCACGACTTCCCGGCGTTCATCGTCGTCGACGACAAGGGCAACGACTTCTTCGACCTGGTGAACAAGCCCTACGGCGGCACCCCCGTCAGCCTCAGGTGACATCCGGCACCACCGGGCACTAATACCCTAGGAGGTACCGGCGAGCCGTGGTGTGCTGGCCTCGTTCACGAACGAGGGAACACCATGACAGCACGAGTGCAGCGACTGGCGGCAATCGCCGCCATCGTCATCGGGGTTGGTGTGGCAGCAGCGCCGGCAGCGTTCCAGATGTTCAGCCGAGCGCCCGAAGGCGGCACGATGATGGACGAGTTCGAGCCGTACATGTCGGCCGACGTCATCAGCGAGTTCCGCAGCTACCTGGCCACCATCGAAACGGCAACCGATGAACTGGCGACCGTCAGGTCCGCGGTCGGCGATCCGAACTTCGACACCGCGTATGTGAGCGTGGCTCAGCTTGAGGCGCAGTGGCCGACGGTGAAGGCAGACATGACCGACCTGCTCGACCGCATGGACCGAAACCTCGACAACTACGCCGCGGTCACAGCGCTCCCACCGTTCCCGATGTTTCCGTGGTTCTTCGTCGTTCCAGGCGTGCTGATCATTGCGGGCGGCGTGTGGGCACTGCGTCGCGGCACCTCATCCCCGGTGCGTCGCGCCCCGTGGTACCTCGTCGCAGCACTCGGCCTGGGCATGGTGGCCGCGCCGGCAATGTTCCAGATGTTTTCCCGCGCGCCGCAGGGTGCGGAGATGATCGACGACTTCCGACCGATGATGACAGTGGAACGAGTACGCGACGTCCAGAGCTACTTCATCACCCTCGGCGGCGGCGAGAGCCAGTTGCGGGCTTCGCTCATGCCCGCGCTTGAGGCGACGGGCGCTGACCTGGCCGACTATCCAGGCATCGCTGCGTTCTCCTCCGCATGGCCAGCGATGCTCCAGGACTTCAATCCGATGATCGCCACCATGCGCGACAACGTCGACAACTTCCAGGCGGTGGATGCACTGCCGTCGTTCGATCTCTTCCCCTGGTTCTTCGTGGCGCCGGGCGTGATCGTGGCCGCCATGGCCGCGATCGCGGTGCGCCGCCGCGCCGATCCCATCACACAGGAGTGACCTCACTATGAGCTCATCACACCCCACCCTTCGCCTTGCCATCGGGGCGATCGCCGCACTCTCGCTCGTCGGCGCGGCATGCGGCGACGACGAAACAACTTCGACGACCGCGCCAGTGACCCAGCCGGACGTCACCGACCCATCGAGCACCGAGCCTTCGGTCACCGAACCGATGGCCACCGACCCTGCCTCGACCACACCGTTGACCGAACCGATGAACCTGTTCGAAGGTGAACTGGTCGGCCTGTTCGCCATTGCTGCCGGCCAATGTGTCGACGGCACGGTGACCGGTTCATGGTTCCAGATGGTGCAGCCCGGCGGCACCGCCGATGCCGGCCCCTACGTGCCCAACGGCGACTCGGCCTGCGCCGACACGAACTACTCGCTGCTCTCGCCAGGAATGGCTGCAGGGCTGCGCTCGGGTGAGCTGCAAGTGGCGCCCGACCCTGCCTTCGATGAGAGCGGCAATGGGTTGGCAGCCGACATCTTCGCTCCCGTGCCCTTCTTCGGCGTCGCCTTCGCCGGGGCAATGGACGCCGGCGGCCCGACGCCCGCTGTGACCGCAGCCGATGGCGAACTGAACGCGGACCTCACCGCATTCACCGCGTACTACGGCGGCGGGACGTTCAACCAGGGCGCCGTGGCGACCGGCACGATCGACCCGATGACCGGTGAGTATGTCCTCGAATGGACCAGCCTCATCAGCGGCGGTTCGTTCGACGGCTTTACTGGCGTGTGGCATCTCGAAGGCGTGTTCACGCCCGCTGGCTAAGGTGACTCAATGAGCAACCACCGTGTTCGCATCACCTACTGCGTGCCTTGAGACTATTCCGACCGTGCCGTGCGCGCGGGCCACGACCTCCTGCACCACTACCAGCACATCATCGCTGAGTTGACCTTCGTGACCGGCAGCAACGGTGTGTTCGATGTCGACGTCGACGGTGAGTCGCTCTACTCGAAGCACGCCACCGGCCGCCACGCCGAGCCCGGCGAGGTGCTCCGGCTGTTCCGCGGTCGGTACGCGCAGGGCGTCACCGAGTACGAGCGCTGACGGGCGGCGCCAACGCCGCCTGCCATCAGCCCAGTTCGCCTGCCAACTCACCGAGGCGACGTTCCCCCTCGGGCGTCTGGCCGCCGCGATCCATGAACGCAGCCAATGCTGCAACCGTGCGAGGGTGACCGAGCGTGGCGTTGAACGCGTCGCCCTCAGCCAGCAGATCGGCCACCACCTCCTTCTCCGCTCGCAGCACGGCCGCCTTCGCAGCAGCCACGGCGTGGGGCGGGAACGACGCAATGCGCCGGGCCAATCGATCGACGAACGGCCACAACTCGTCGGGCGGCAGCGCCCGGTTCACCCAGCCCCACTCGGCCGCAGTGGCGGCGTCGATGTCGTCGCAGCCGAGGATGGCTTCCAGCGCCCGAGAGCGGCCCGCCAGCCGGGCCAGGCGCACGGTGCCGCTACCACCCGGGAGGATGCCGAGCGCCACTTCCGGCTGGTTGAACACGGCTTGGCCCAGCGCAGCGAACCGCATGTCGCAGCTGAGTGCGAGCTCGCTGCCACCGCCACCCACGCGGCCCTCAATGACCGCGATGGTGGCCTTCGGCATGGTGCGAAATGCTTCACACATCGCGTGGAACGAGTTGAGTTCCTCCGCCCGTGGGGCGTCGGTGGGCAGCATCTGGATGAGCGTCACGTCGAAGTGGGCGATGAAGAAGTCGGGGTTGAGCGACCGCAGCACCACCACCCGCACGTCGTCGTCGGCCGCGACCTCCTCGGCCACACGCATCATCGCCGGGTAGAGCAGCCGGTCGAACAGGTTGACCGGCGGGTTGTCGATGACCACCGTTGCCACACCGTCGACGATGTGGAGGTGCAGCGGCTTCCCGCGGCTCACGGCTGCCGCGACCTCATGACGCCCACTCCTGCAGCACGGCAGCGGTACGGGCCACTTCCTCGGGGTCGGCCGAGTAGACGCCGGCGTTGAAGTCGGTGACCCCGATCGACGCCAGGTGCGCCACCTGATCGCGCACTTCGGCCTCAGTGCCGCAGATGGCCAGATCGGCCGGGCCATTCACGCCCTCGCGGTTCATCATCGTCTTGTAGCTGGGCAGCGTGTCGTACACGGCGAACACCTGGGCCGCCCGCTTGCGCGAGGCATCGACATCGTCAGTGACACACACGGGCAGGGCGCACACCACGCGAGGCTCAGGCCGACCGGCATCCGCAGCGGCCTGGCGCAGGGTGGGGATGGTGAGCTCCGACAGGGTCTTCGGACCGACGCACCACGTGCTCGTGCCGTCGGTCATGGCACCTGCCACCCTCAGCATCTGCGGCCCGAGCGCCGCCACCACCACCGATGGGCGCACCGAGCCCGCAACGGTGACCGCCCCCTGCACGCGGTACTCCTCACCCTGGTGCTGCACCGGCCTGCCCTCCAGCAGCGGCATCAGCACGCTGAGGTATTCACGCAGGTGACGCACCGGCTTGGCGTACGACAGGCCCCACATGCTCTCGACCACGATCTGGTGCGACAGGCCGATGCCCAGGCACAGTCGGCTGGTGGAGGTGCCGCCGATGGCAGCCTGGGTGGTGAGGGCCTGCTGGGCGAGCATCATCGGATGGCGCGGGTAGGTGGGCACGACGGCCGTTCCAAGCTCGATGCCGGGCACCTCCCGGCCCACAACGGCAAGCGTGGTGAGTGCATCCTGGCCAAAGATCTGCGGCGCCCAGAAGGTGGCACACCCCATGTCGGCGGCGCGGTGTGCTTCGTCGATGACCTCGCCGATGGTGCCGACGTTGATGGCATTGCTCATGGTTCCCAGTCGCATGGACGCACCGTACACCCCCGTTTGCGTCAAGAACCCAAGCGCGCCGCCCCTGGTCAGGCGCTGTCACCTTTTACGTAAAACGGGTGAGGGGCGGGGGTTAGGCGAGGGAGACGAGTTCCAGCCAGTCGTCGTTGAAGTAGTCGACCTGGCCGTCGGGCATCAACAGCACCTTGGTGGGCTTCAACTCCTCCACGAACTCCGTGTCGTGGCTGACGAAGATGACGCTGCCCTTCCAGTCGCTCAGCGCATCGGCCACTGCCTGACGGCTCGGCGGGTCGAGGTTGTTGGTGGGCTCGTCGAGCAACAGCAGGTTGTTCCGACCCACCATCAGCATCGCCAGGGCCAACTTGGTCTTCTCGCCACCGCTGAGGGTGCCGCTCGCCTGATACACCTTCTCTCCGCTCAGGCCCATCATGCCGAGCAGCGCACGCAGTTGGGTCTCGGTGTAGATGAGGCCCGGTGGCACCTCGGCGCGGATGTTGTCGAGCAGGCTGGCCTCGGTGCGCAGGTTGTCGTGCTCCTGGGCGTAGTAGCCAACCTGCACCTGATGACCGAAGTGGAAGTCGCCCAAGTTGGCCGTCGTCTCGCCAGCGAGGATGCGCAGCAGGCTGGTCTTGCCCGCACCGTTGAGGCCCAGCACCAGCAACCGCTCACCCCGGCCGAGGTCGAACGACACGTCTTCGAAAACCGGTGGGCCGCCGTAGGCCTTGCTGAGCCGAGCGGCCGTCACCACCGTCACCCCACACGACGGAGGGTCGGGGAACCGCACTCGCAGCGTGCGGTCGCCGGGGCCCACTTCCACCCGTTGGCTTTCCAACCGGGCGATCTGCTTCTCCTTGCTGTGGGCCATGGCCGCCTTGGTGGCCTTGGCACCGAAACGATCGACGACGGCTTGCAGACGGGCGATCTCCTTTGCCTGTTGCGCCGCGACTTTGGCGAGTCGTTCCTCGTCCTTGGCGCGAGCCGTGCGGTACTGGGTGTAGGTGCCCTTGTACTCCACCACCGACCCCAGGCTGTCTTCGTGGGGCCGGTCGAGGTGGATGACGCGGGTGATGGCCTCGTCGAGCAGGTCGAGGTCGTGGGAGATCACCAACAGCGCCCCGCGGTAGTTGCGCATGAACTGCAGCAGCCAGGTCTTGGCGTCGACATCGAGGTGGTTGGTGGGCTCGTCGAGCAACAGCAGGTCGCTGCCCGCAAAGAGGATGCGGCTGAGCTCCACCCGCCGCCGCTCGCCACCGCTGAGCACGCCGATGGGTAACTCCATGCGGTCGGGCGGCAAGCCGAGGCCCGCCATGATGCTGCGCGCTTCGCTATCGGCGGCATACCCACCTTCCATCGCGAACTGATCCTGCGCACGGCTGTAGCGGGCGACGTTGCGCTCGCTCGGATCGGCCTCCATCGCCACGCGCAGCTTCTCGATGCGGTCGAGTTGTTCGTCGATGCCGCGGCCACTGAGCACGTGGGTGATGGCCGGTCGAGTGTCGAGCACGCCTGCGATGCGCGGGTCTTGGGGAAGGTAGCCGAAGCCTCCCTTGCGCACGATCCGCCCGGCGGCGGGTTCGGCCGCGCCGCCCAGCACTTTGAACATGCTGGTCTTGCCTGCGCCGTTGCGCCCAACGATGCCCACCTTGTCTTTCGGCATGACGGTGAAGGAGACCCCCTCCACCAAGAGGCGACCTCCCACCTCCACCGACACGCCCTGGACCTGCAACATAGGTACTCCAGGCTACGATCAGCCCGTGCAGGTGACACTCGACGGCGCGCCCCAACCGGCTGCACGCCGGTCGTCATGGGTCGCCAAGGCCGCTCCGGTGGCGTGCGGCTGTGCACTCGCCGCAGCCGCGGTGTACGTCGCCCTCAACGACCCGGCCGACAGCACGGCGTTCCCTGCCTGCCCGCTCTACCAGACCACAGGCATCTGGTGCGCCGCTTGCGGGCTCACCAGAGGCACCCATCAACTACTCAACGGCAACATCGGTGCGGCGCTGGGCAGCAACCTGTTCGTGCCCGTCGTGCTCGCCGCCATCGTGGCCGGATGGTGGGGCTGGACCCGGTCGGCGTTCGGGGGCCGAGGCATCAGCATGAAACCGCGCACGGTGCAGGTACTGGCGACGGTGGTGCCACTCGTCGCAGTGGTGTTCACGGTGCTCCGCAATCTGCCCACGGCGCCGTTCTCGTCGCTCGCGCCCTGAAACCCTCAGCCGCCCATCGCTGGGCACCATTCGACGTCAGGTGGACGGCGGGTCGCTGGTTCCGGAGCCCGAGTCGGGTGGGGTGGTAGGCGGCGTCGTGGGCGGCTGCGTGGCGGCTGTCGAGGTCGTGGTGCGGTTGGTGCGGCGAATGGTGGTGGTGGTCGTGGCCGGGTCGACCGACCCTGAGGAGTCGTCGTCGAACTCCGTTGGCAGGCATCGGCCGGGCTCGACCGGGGCCGGCCCCATCGCCTGCGCCACCTCGGCTGCGAGCGCCACCCGGCCCGAGTCGGTGAGGTGAAGGTCGTCGGCCCCGGTGAGTGAACCGTCGGCCGCGGTGATGGCGCCCCAGTCGACCACCACCACGTGAGGGTAGGTGGCCGCCAGTTCGAAGATGACCTCGTTCACCTGTACCCGCGACGGGGTGAATTCCGAGACCGTGAGCAGCACCACCGGACGCGGCGCCAACCGCTCGACCATCGTGGTCATCGCGTCGGCGAAGTCGGCTTGCACACCTCGGTAGTTGTTGCCCAGCAGGATCACCACCGCATCCCAACCGGCCGACAATCGGGCGTCGAGCACCACATCGCCGAACTCGACGAACCGAGCGGTCTCGGCATTGAGTTCCACTTGCCAGCCGAGCGGAACAAGTGCCTCACACATGTCGTCGCTGTACCGACGAGCCGTGCCGGCCAGCACCGAGTCGCCGATGAGCAGCACCCGGTTGCCCGACACACGTGCCCCCACGAGCGCATCGGGAGACAGTGGCACCGTGGTGCGCGGCAGGGTGCTCGACGTTGACTCGAACCCCGCCTCGGCCGGTGGCACCGGCACGAAGGTGGGGGGCAAGCTGCCAGGGCGGAGCGGCGACGGCTGCCCGGCAGCTGACTCGCCGTCGTTCGCCGCGGCACCGCACGCTGCGATCGCGAGAATCGACGCGCTGAGGAGGGCGACCCGGCGGAACAACATCAGACGCCTATTCGAGCGAGCGCGCGAGGACGATGCAAGTCGGCCCCGCGCGACACATTCGGGTGAACGCTCAGCCGCGGGCCTTAAGCGCGTCGCGGATCTCGGTGAGCAGGTCGATCTCGCTCGGCCCAGCCGGGGCCTCCTCAGCGGCGGACTTCTTCAGTCGGTTGTAGGCCTTGATGACCATGAAGAGCACCAGACCGACGAGCACCAGTGAGATGAACTGTGTGAGCACGGCGCCGACCGCCAGCACCGAGTCGTCGGCCGGGTCGTCGGTTCCGCCATCGCGAAGCGTGAAACGCAGCACGTTGTCGAGGTTCGGCTTGCCGAAGATGGCGCCGATGATCGGGTTGGCAACGTTGGCGATGAAGGCGTCGATGACAGCCTTCACTGCGGCACCGAGGATGACGGCGACGGCCAGCTCGATCATGTTGCCGGTGGCGATGAAGCTCTTGAACTCCTTGAGGAAGTTCTTCATGTGGATTGGGTTCCTTTCTGTGGCGGACTCCCGTCTGACGCAGTAGTTCAGCACGAATGACGCGACAGTCATGACAATCCGCTCCGAGTAGCCTTTCGCCCCATGAGCGATCCCGGGCTCGTCGACGAGCTCATCCTCGACCGCATCGACGCGCTGAAGGTGCTACGGGCCTCGACTCCGGAGGAGAAGGACGCGCTGCTCGAGCGGATCGCCGGCTCCGGCCAGGCCGAACGCGACATCGTGAAGGAACTCTCGAAGGTGCGGCCGCTGTGGCGGCCCGACCGGTTCGAGGAGGCCCATCGCATGGCAATGCGATCGTTGGAGGTGCTCGATCGCAATGGCTCGCGGCAGGCGAAGATGCCTCGCCTCGGTCCGCTCAAGCCAGTGGCCGCATACGTCGTCGAGCAGATGACCCGCTGGATCGTGAAGGGTCACCAGAACACCCTGGTGACGCGCATCCGCAAGATCTACGAACGGCGCGAGGCCAATGCCCAGTGGGGCACTCCCGAGCACATGATGCTTCGTCGTGCCCGCATCGATGCCGCCAGGGTGGAGCCCGGCTACAAGGGCAACCCACTCGGCATCCCCACCTTCCTGCTCGGTGGCGCCATCCTCAGCTCCATCGCCAGCAGCTTGCGAGCGTTCATCACCTGGGCCTTCCAAGACAATCTCCCAGCGGTGATCGTCTTCGCGCTCGTGCTCGGCGCCGTACTCGCCGGCTTGGCATGGGCCGCGCTCTATTCGGCGGGCGTTGCCCGGCGTCGCATTCGCCTCAGCACCGAGCAGCCGATGCGCGCGCTGTGGGAAACCATCGGAGCGTGTGGCAACCCACCCCGTGACGACAGCAACAGCTTCGCCGTGTACGCCATCGTGCTCCTGGTGCTCGCCTGGGTACTGGTGCCGCTCGCGGCGTGGATCTTGGTGAGCACGTTCACGTGAGCCGCTCGGCCCGCTCGGCCCGCTCCGGCCCTTGCCGCCCCGCAGCGATCGGCAGGATCGGCAGGATCGGCAGGGTCGCCACCACCGCGCTGGCCGCGATCCTCACGGTGGCACCCTTGGCGGCCGTTGCACCCCACTCCGCAGCGGCCGTGTCAGCGTCGGTCGACCGCGGCAGCGTCGCCGAGTCGCCCACCGGTCGCTACCTCGTGCGCGTCGCCAACGCGGCACGACCCGAGTCGACCGTTACTCGCGTACCCGGTGCCCGCGTGGTGCAGCGGCTCTCCGCAGTGGCGGGCGCCGCGGTGGTAGAGGCCGATCATGCCTCGGCCACGACGCTGGCCGACTCACCGGGCGTGCTCGACATCGTTCCTGATGAAGCACTGCAGCTGGGCGACACCCAGGATGGAGCCACCTGGGGGCTCGACCGTATCGACCAGCTCGCCCAACCCCTCGACGGCAGTTACACCTTTCCCAACACCGGCACGGCGGTCGCCGTCTACGTGCTCGACTCGGGGGTGTACAACCACCCCGACTTCGGCGGTCGGGTGGCCGAGGGCACGAGCACCATCGACAACGGCATCGGCCGGGTCGACTGCAACGGCCACGGCACCCACGTTGCTGGCACCATCGGCTCGGCCACTTACGGCGTCGCCAAGAACGTGTCGATCGTGCCCATCCGAGTGGCGTCGTGCGACGGCGGGTTGTGGCTCATCGACGCGCTCGAAGGCGTCGACTGGGCCATTGCCCACCACACCGGCGGCCCTGCGGTGCTCAACGCCAGCCTCGGTGGCTCTGCCAACTCATGGTGGGTGCAGTGGGTGAATGCGGCGGTGGCCGACGGCATCACCATGGTGGTCGCGGCCGGCAATCAGTACGGGCTCAACGCGTGCAACTACAGCCCCGCCAATGTGCCCGCCGCCATCACGGTGGGCAGCACCGAGATCGACGACTGGGTGTCGTCGTTCTCCAACCTTGGCGCGTGCGTCGACCTGTTCGCGCCCGGTGGATCCATTCAGTCGCTGGCGGCCTCGGGCAGCGGTTCGGCCTCGAAGTCGGGCACCTCAATGGCAACGCCGCACGTCGCCGGCGCTGCCGCCCTCCTGCTGGCAGCCGCACCGTGGCTCACCCCTGCGCAGGTTGCCGACAACCTGGTGGCAACGGCAAGCACCGGGCAGCTGCTGGGCGCGCTCGGCGGCGCCCCCAACCGCCTGTTGCGCGTCCACCCCACCATTGCCCCACCGCCCAACGACAGCGCCACCGCGGCGACGCTGCTCAACCCGTGGGGCGGCGCGGTCGATGCAGATCGGAAGAGC
>DMQJ01000416.1:0-322 GCA_003455715.1 Acidimicrobiaceae bacterium
ACCGGCCCCGCCGGCGGGGGCTTGCGTCTGGTCGCCGACGCATTGCCGTTCGCCTCTTCGGCCGACACGAACCGCCCCAGCGTGATCGCCTACATCCGACCCTCCGACGGCGATATGGCGGTGGATGTCGTGGTCACGTTCCCCGAGTCGTGTTTCGCCGCCTCCGCCTCCCCTGCGCTGCCGCAAACAGGTACGTCGCCCTCCGACCTGGTAGTTGCCGGGGCCGTCGTGGTCGGAGTTGGTGCGGTAGCGCTCGCCGGGGCGGCCGGCGGTCAGGCACCATGGTGGCGCCGCCGGCGCAGAACGCTGGCATGACACCCCC
>DMQJ01000416.1:502-3038 GCA_003455715.1 Acidimicrobiaceae bacterium
GCAGAACGCTGGCATGACACCCCCGCTCAAGCTGCATCTCGGATGCGGTCGCACCATCCTGCCGGGGTGGCTGAACGTCGACATCGTTGATCTGCCAGGCGTCGACCTCGTCGCCGACTTCGACTCGTGTCGCACCGTGCCCCTGCCACTCGGCGACGACTCCGTGGGGGAGGTCCTCATGTCGCATGTCATCGAGCATGTCGACGACACGCTGGCCCTCATGCAGGAACTGTGGCGCGTGTCGATACCCGGCGCGAGCATGACCGTCCGTCTGCCGTACGGCTCGAGCGACGATGCCTGGGAAGACCCGACGCATCGTCGGCCGTACTTCCTGCAGAGCTTCGGGTACTTCAGCGCTCCGTACTACTGGCGCGCCGACTACGGCTATCGCGGCGACTGGTACACGGATCGGATCACCCTGCGGCTCGACCCGGCCATTCATGACGGGGCCGATCGCGCCGAGATCATGCGCCGGATCCATCACCTTCGCAACCAGGTGGTGGAGATGGTGGTCGAGTTGCACGCCGTGAAGCCGGCACGGCCTGCCGATCGGTCGTTGCAGCACGTCCCGCCAATGGTGCTGGAGTGGACGAGCTGACGGCGTTCCGCTACTCGGCGTGCGGGTCGGCGGCGTCCGCTGGGAGGTAGAAGCGCAGGTTGTCGAGCACGGTGCGACGTTCGGCGGGTGGAATTGAGGTGCCGGCGAGGAGCGCCCTCGAGACAGCGAGACCCGCCTCGTGCTCGCCCACGTAGTAGGCGGCGATCGACGCTTCGTACGCCAGTCGCCAGTCGTACACACTGGGGTTCACGAACAGACCGGTGGCTGGCCGGGGAGTGTTGAACCCTCGCTCGGCGAAGGTGTACGCGGTCGGCATTCGCCCGGCGAGACGAGCCGTCTCTGCTGCGTAACACAACGCCTCGGCCCGGGCGGGCACCTCGTCGTACGCATGGAGGTAGGCGTCGATCGCCTCGCTCGGCGGGCCACCGCGGCGGCGTACGAGATGGCCGACCTCCATCCACGCCACGCAACGCTCCTCCACGTAGCCACCCATCGTTGCCCGTTGGCGGTAGGCCTGTTCGGCGGCGTCGAGGTCGCCCGCATCGCGCAACGACTGGGCGAGGTAGAAGGTGTAGCGACAACGAAGTGCTTCGTCGTCCTCCGCCGCAAGCGCCGCGCGCAGCACCTCGACGTCGGTGCGGAACTTGTTGCCGCTGACCGACCGATTGCTTTCCCCAGTGCCGCACCGCACCCGAAACCCGCGCACGAGCCCGCCGTGCCGCGAGTGCGGCGGCGTCACCAGATACTCGTGCACAACGCCGCGGTAGCGGAAGGGAAGGGTGGTGGAAGTGAGCTGGGGCCGGCTGTATTCGATCGGCGGGAGCACGAGCGGAACATCGAACACGTCGGCGGTGCGAAGCTGCTGGTGGAAGGCCTCGCGAGACCAGTCGGCCGTGAACTCGACCACGTCGTCGGCGTCGAGCATGAAGGCCACATCGCCGTGCTCGGCTGCCAGTTCGAGTGCCTGGGTGCGGTTCGTTGCGAAGTCGACCCATGGCCGCTCGACCAACGCCCCGGGCAGCTCCGCAAGCGTCGACCGGATGAGCCGCATGGTGTCGTCGGTGGAACCGGTGTCGACGATGCTGTAGGCGTCGATCGCAGGAAGCACCGACTGGAGGCAACGGCGAATGATGGGTGCCTCGTTGCGCACGATCATCGTGAGCACTACACGAGGAGATTCCGCCACGGCGAGCACGCTAACGCACCTGCTCAGGTGGTTCCGGAAAGTCTGGTACGTTGCCGACTTCAGGTTCGGCTGACGGGAGAGGCTGGCGTGCGACGATCCACAGGTTTGGGGTGCCTCGCCACTTCGTTCGGCCTCGCGTCGATCGTGGTGAGCCCTGTCGATGTCGCGGGCGCCGCCGAGCAAGCCAACGTCGGTGAGCGCAGTTGTGTCGCCCCGAGCGGACCCGCTGGCCCGGCTGGCCCGATGGTCCCCGTCGGCCCGACAGGAGCCACCGGTGCAGACGGTGCGCTAGGTGCCACCGGCCCGGCAGGTTTGCCAGGCGTCACCGGAGCCACCGGCCCGACCGGCTCCAATGCCCCGACCGGCCCCACTGGTGTAACAGGCGCCACCGGCCCGATGGGCCTGCCAGGACCCACCGGCGCCACCGGCCCAACCGGTGCCCCTGGGTCCACCGGAGTTGCAGGTGTCACGGGTGCAACGGGTGCGCCGGGTAGCCCTGGCAACCCCGGTCTCCCCGGGTCGCCGGGTGCAACGGGTGCCACCGGTGCCACAGGGACGACGGGTGCCACGGGTGCCACCGGCCCCACCGGTCCGGCTGGCAGTGCTCCGTTCATCCTCCGCCGCACCGAATCGCCGACGGTTGCTCGCGACGACTCCTTGCTCGACTGTGTCCAACTCACTGACGTCTGTGTTGTCCCCGTGGTGGGCGCGACGGGTGCCACCGGCGCGGTCGGCCCTGTCGGTGCCACCGGCGAGCGCGGGCCGGCGGGGGGGCCCCCGGCGGGGGGGGG
>DMQJ01000260.1 GCA_003455715.1 Acidimicrobiaceae bacterium
GTGTTCTCGAAGACGCGGTAGTTGGGTGGGCTGAGCAGCGGCGACACCAGGTCGAGTTGGTCGTCGAGCACCTCCACCAGCCCGTCCGGTGGCTGCAGCGGGTCGCGGATGGTGCCCGAGTAGCCGTCGGCGAGCGGAATGATGACGTAGCGAATGCCATACGGGGCCAGCAGCCGACCGCCGCGCAGCGTGACGCCTTCGGCCATCTGCCGCAGCGCCCGGGCAACGGCTTCCTCGGCCTCGGACGGGCGGCCCGACCAGTGACCCTGCACCGTGAGCGGCCCGTCGTCGGTAATGGCGAAGCCGATGCCCGGCTGGAACGTCCACGCGCTCACGGGAATGGCATCTGGATCGCCCAACCACAGCACCCGGTAGTCGCCTTCTGCTGGGTTGGCGGCGAACTCCACGTACACCTCTTCGAGCGTGCGCTCGGGCATGTTCCACCGGCCGCCCGCCGCGGCTGCCAGACCGGGTACGACGCCGACCACGATGGCCACGGCGCTCAGTACCCCGAGCGGCTGCCGCCACCCGAACGAGCCCTGCAGCACGTCGGTGTCGAACGCTGCGGCGATGCATCCAGCCGACAGCGCCACGCCGAGCGCCACCGGCACCAACAACACACCGGGCTCGGGCATCCGGAACGGGAGCGCTGCCCGGTCGTCGAGCACGGCCAGCGCACCGAATCCGGCCACCAGCACCGCGGCCCGTACCCCCCAGGCGAACCGCCACGAGCGAGCCACGAGCGGCGCTGCAACCACCGGGATGAACAGCAGCAGCGCCAGCACGGTGAGCGAACCCTTGCCAACGGCGAACCGCGCCAGCACATCGGCACCCAGCGCCCGTGCGCTGATCTCGGGCACGCCGACCACAGAGGTCCAACCGTCGCTGCCGAGAAGGGTGGTGGACCACGGCAGGTTGAGCAGCAGACCGGCGACGGCGCCGCCGAGGATGGCCCCACCGAAGACTGCGGCAACACGCAGCGGGCTGCCGACGAGTGCCGTGGCGGCAGCGAGCAAGACCGCGCACCCCACCAACACCACTACGAACGACGGGGCAAAGGCGATGGCGATGGCCGACAGCAGCGCCAACTGGGCCCCGAGCCGGACCACTCTCCGGCGGGGCACGTCGGCCACGAAGTCGGCATCGACGGCCGTGGCCTCCCCGAACGCGTCGATGCCGGCGATACGCCGCGCCAGGTGCACGACCCACGGGGTGGCGGCATACACCACGAGGGCGCTCCAGCGGCCGGCCGACAGCAGTTGCGACGGCAGGGGCACGGCCGCATACACGGCCAGCACCGCGATGCGCCCGCGCACTGTTGGGTACACGGCACCGAGCCGGTAGGCGCCGAGCATGCCCAACAGCGCCAGCCCGAGCACCGACACCGTGTGCAGCAGGCCCATGTTGAAGAGCGTGCCGATACTGGCAACGGCGACGAGGGCGAGGCCGGTGGGCGACGCCTCGGTGCCCCCCAGGCCATGGCTGTTCCAGCCCGACAGATAGCTGCTGAGCAGGTCGGACGGGCTGTCGGGCAGCGCCAGGAACTCGCCGAAACGCGGCACGCCGTCGGCCCATAGTTCCCTGCTACCGACGACGAACAACACCAGGACCGCCAGCCACGACAGCGCCGGCACCGAACCAGCGGTCTCGCGCCAGCGGCGCTCGCCAGCACCGTCGCCATCGGGGCCTCGCGACCCTCTGGCCCGCAGGTACGTGGCAAGTCGTGCGCTGCCACCGATCTGCAGACCTGCCACCTCGGTGTCGGGCACCTCGCGCAACGGCGCCACGTGCCGACGACGAGCGATGAAGGCTGGCACCTTCACGAACAGGCTCCCGAGGGCCGTCAGTGCCGCACCTGCTTGGCGTACACGCCCCATCAGCAGCGACGCCACCACCTCGGCCAACGTGACCAGGAACAGGCGAGGCAACAAGAGCGGCATTCGGCGGGCGCCGGTGAGCGTTGCCACGGTGCGCACGCGGTTGACAGCGGCCTGCGTGGCGTGGCGGAGATCGGGGCGGCGGGTGGCGAGCGCCTCTCGGTGTCGCGCCCGAGCCGTGGGAACCACCACCACACGGGCTCCGCTGAGATGGGCGCGCCAGCACAGGTCGATGTCGTCACCGTGGTACTCGATGGCCGGGTCGAACCCGCCGATGGCGCGGAACAGGTCGGCTCGAATGAGCAAGCAGGCAGACGGAACAGCGAAGATGTCGCGGACGGCGTCGTGCTGCTCCTGGTCGACTTCACCCGGCTCGACGAGGGGATCGACCTCCCCGAGTCGGTCGACCGCGAGGCCGACGTGCTGCAGCACCTGAGGCTGGTCCCACTCCACCAACTTCGGGCCGACGATGCCGGCGTTGGAGCGATAGATCTCCTCCACGAGGAGCGTGAGGGCGTCTGGGTCGAGCGCAACATCGTCGTGCAGAAAGCAGAAGAACCCGTTGTCGCCTTCCACGAGCCGCATCACTTCGTTGGCGGCAGACCCGAACCCAGGGTTGCCGTTGATGCCACGGACGAAGGCGTTCGGCACCACGGCCCGGATGCGAGCCGGCACGTCGCCCGGCTCACCGGCGACCAGGAACAGGTACTTGACGTTGGCGTAGTCCTGTGCGGCGAGGCCGGCGAGCGCCTGCTCGAACCATGGGCCTGGCTCGTGCACCACCATCACGGCCACGACGGGCGGGGCGAGCGGGGCGGTCGGTTCCACGAGGATCCGAGGCTAGCGGCGCGCGGGCCTCACAGCCGGTCACCCGCCACGCTCCAGCAGCGCATCCTCACAAAGTGCTTGCAATAGTTAGCACTTGACGGTACGGTAGCTCCCATGACTCGCCTGCTGTCCATCGATCTCAGCCGCTTCGACACCGCCCGCCTCGCCGATCTCGACGACAAAGTGGTGGCCGCCCTGCGCGATGTGGCCTATGTCACCGTCGGCCTTGGCGTGCTCGGTGTGCAGCAGGCGCAGGTTCGCAGGCGCGAGTTGGTCAGCGCCATGCGCGAGCGCGTGACCGAGCGCCCTGCGCAGGTCGACGAACTCGTGCGTTCACTCGAGGCCCGAGTCACCGAACTGGAGACCGCCATCGAGTCGTTCGAGGCCAAGGTCGACAAGGCCGTCGAGCGCATCGAGGAGCGCCTCCCCGACCAGGCCGCGGCGCTCGTCGGGCAGGCCCACGGGCTGGCCAAAGCTGCCCGGCGACAGGTGCGCGGCCTCATTCGTTCCGCCGCCTGAGCACTGCATCGGGCCGGGTCGACCCGACCTCTGCTCAGGCGAAGTAGCCCACGACATCGACCAACACGTGGGCGTTCGCACTCGACATGATGCACCAGCGACCTTGGCCGTCGTCGGGCGACGCCACCGGGTTGGCTGCGTTGGCACCACTCGCGTACCGCACCATCGACAGGTTGGGCACCGACGCCAGGCACGGGTGCACGGTGAGATAGCCGACCCCGCCGGGTGTCACGGCGGTCACCTCGGCCATCACGGCCCGTAGCGTCGAGGCTGCGGGAAGCCCGCCGACACCGGCAAGGGTGATGGCTCGGTTCTGGCCAGCAGCGAACGATCCGCTCAGGCCGGTGCCGTTGCGCGTATCCACCGCTCTGGTCGGTGGAACAGCGACGAACTCGGTGGAGGCGCCCGCGCCGTACCATCCGCTGAGATCCACCACGACGTGCGCCGCCGTGCTGAGGTAGATGCACACCTCACCCTGGGCGCTCAGTGCAACCTCCACATGGTTGGTGATGCTCGAGCCGCTGACCGTATTGAGCGAACTCACCACGGGCACATCGGCACTGCACGGGAACACGGTGGCCCAACCCACCCCGGCTGCGTTGGTGATGTGCACGGTGAGCGCGGCGGCCACGGCACCGGCTGGCGCACCTCCGGTACGCACCACCGGCACGGTGAGGATCGACCCCGCAGGCCGCACCGCCCCGCTGCGGGTATCGGCCAGCCGAACCGCGGTGAGCGGTTCGAATGGATGACCCGCTTCGGGCGCGTAATAGCCGAACAGGTCGACAGCCATGTGCATGGCGACGCTGCTGTAGATACACACCCTGCCATCAGGCCCGATGGGCACCACGGCCATTCCGGCCACGACCCGGTTGGCGACCGCCTGCACCACCGACACGTTGGGGCGCTCGGTGCCACACGCATACGCCGTCACCCAGCCATTGGTCGACGGGCGGATGGCGGTGAGGTTGATGGCCACGGTGGTTGCGCCGTCGGGCACGTCGGGGTCGACCACGAGCGTGCACGTCGCACCGAGCGTCACCGCCTCGGTGCCCAGACCGCTGCGGGTGTCGGCGATGCGGACGGGACTCACCGCGGTGTAGCCGGCGGGGGCGGCTGTCGCGGCGACGCCGGTGACTGGCGGCGGCACCCGTGTGCCGCACACCGGAGGGGGTGGGGTGCTGCCACGAACGGTGAACAGGTTCGACGTGAACCCGAATGCGCTCTTGAACTGATCGCCGGTGACCGTGGTGGAACCGGAGGTGCCTTCCACCCGGATCGACGTCACTCGGCCACCCCACTCGCCGTAGCCGTTGCGGGCCAGCACCGTGAGCCCGGTGAAGGTACCGATCGACGGATACTTGCCTTGCACCTGCGCCGCGGTGAGCGTGACCGACCAGTTGTACCGAGGGTTCAGGCTGGTGGCGTCGCCGAGGTCGGGCACCGCGGGAAACGGCACCAGGCCGCCCGGGCCAGGCGCGGTGTACCCACCCGATGACGCCGCGAACATCGTGAGCGCGATGGCTCCGGCCGTGCTGCCGATGCGGCGCACCACACCCGCGGTGTCGGCGACGGCAGTGTCGGTGGACGGGTACTCGACCCTGGTGTAACTGCTCGACACCGAGGTGCGTGTGGCGGCACCCGAGTAGAACTGGCAGATCGAATCGCAGGTCTTTGCGTAGCTGTAACGGTTCTCGGCGAGGGCGAAACTGCGAGCTGCCACGGCCTGAGCCCGGAGCGCGTGCATGCCCCGGCCACCGCCGGCGGTGGACCACGAGGGTGACATCTCCTTGGCGATCACCGCCCGCAGATAGTGCTCAAGCGGCACCTCGTTCACCGTTCGATTCGAACCGTTGAGGTCGTTGACCGCCCGGATGATGCCCCGGTACGAACGGATGCGACCATCGGGCTGGCACGCTGCGGGCAGGTCGGCATAGTTCGTCGCGGCGGACGTGTCGGCCTGAGTGCGCACCGTCACCTGGGTGGCCACGGTCGATGCCACGACGGCCCACCCGGTGGTGACGGGGTCGCCGGTGGCCGACGGGCAGACCTGGGCGTCGGATCGGGCCCACACTCGATAGCTGCCCTCCGCGATCTCACGAACGAGCACCGACTTCCACGGCCCGCCCGCAACGCCATCGACCAAGAGCCCGCCCGACTCGCTGACCACTGCGGTCTGGGCATTGTCGAGGTTCTGCAGGCGAACGGTGATGAGCGAGTCGAGGGGAACGGTGCCCGCGACGGTGCCCCCGTAGTAGTGGTCGAGGATCTGCTGCCACGTCCAGGCGTAGTCGACGGCATAGCCGTACGCGCCCCATTGGCTCAGCCCGTAACCATGCCCGTTGCCACGTCCGTCGATGGTGACGCTGGCGAGCGCCGTCGCCGTGCTGGCGGGTGCTGCGAGCGGGAACGCACCGAGAGCGAGGAGGCACGCGACGAGTCGAGCGGTCCAGCGGGGCATACGTGGGTATCGGCACTCGGGGCGCGCACCTTGACGCTGTCGAGATCGGCCAACCATTGCACCAGTGTGGCCGCTAGCCTTGAATTCTTGGTGTCACCCTCCGACGAGCAGACTTCAACCTCCCGTGTGCCGCTGCCGGAGGGAACCATTCCGGTGGCCATCGGCCTCCTCATTGCTGGCGTCGCCAGCTACCTGTTCCTGAAGGTGGGCAAGGAAGCGCTGGGCAGCGATGAGGCGTTGCAGCCCATCACCAGTCTGTGGGTGGCCACGTTCGCCTTGGCCCCCGGCGTCTTCCTTCCGGTCGAGCAGGAGTTGGCTCGCGCCCTCGCTCATCGTCGGGCGACGGGGCTCGGTGGCAAGCCCGTGCTTCGCAAGGTCATCGTGCTGGCCCTCATCCTCGCCAGCATCGTTGCGATCGGCATCATCGCTGCCGGGCCTGCCCTCAGCGGCGCGTTCTTCAGCGACGACTGGGTGCTGGTGCTTGCCCTCCTCATCGCCTTTCTGGCCTATACCCCGGCGCACATCGCACGCGGGATCGCCAGCGGACATGGGCGGTTCCGGGCCTACTCGGTGGTGATGGCGTCCGACGGCGTGGTGCGCATCGCCGTCTGCCTGGTGCTGGCTACCGCCGGTGTCACCGCGGTGGGGCCGTACGGGTTGGCCATCGCGTTCGCCCCACTGCCCGGCGTGCTGTGGGTGAAGTTTCGCGGCCACTTGAAGGTCGACGACGGGCCACCGGCCGAGTGGGGCGAAGTCACCCAGAACCTGGGTTGGCTGTTGGCCGGATCCATGTTCGCAGCAGGCCTGGTCAACGCGGGTCCGTTGGCGGCCACGGTGTTGGCCGAACCCGATCAGAAAGAACTGGTCACCCGGTTCACCTACGGCGTGCTGCTGGCCCGAATTCCCCTGTTCTTGTTCCAGGCGGTGCAGGCGGCACTGCTCCCCCGCCTGTCGCGTCTGGCGGCGCGCAACGAGATCGCCGAGTTCCGCAGCGGGCTGAAGCGGCTGCTGAAGGTCGTGGTGGTGGTGGCCGCCATCGGCACCGCAGGCGCCTACCTGCTCGGGCCGTTCGTCATCGAGAAGTTCTACGACTCCGAACTCAGCGGCAGCACCCTCGCGGTGCTGGCCTTCGGCAGTGCGCTCTACATGTTGGCGTTGGCGCTGGCCCAGGCAGTCATCGCGCTTCGCGGGCATGCGTTGGTGGCGCTCGGATGGGCCACTGCGGGTGTCACCTTTCTTCTCGTCACCTGGCTGAACGGCAGCGACGACCTGTTCCGCCGGGTCGAGATCGGGCTGGTCTCATCGTCGGCGGCGGCCTTGCTGGCGTTCGCGCTCGCGTTGCGTCACCGCCTGGCATCTGGCGTCGAGCCGTCGACGCACTCGGTGATCGACGCCATCACCGACATGCCGTTCGAGACCTGACCGCTCCGCAGTGCCGGGAGCCGGGCGCTTGGGGCAACACCCCGCGACCGCGGCTCAGCGGTTGAGCTTGGCGCTTTCCACGGCAAGGTCGTGGGCCACCATCATCTTCACCAGGGCGGGGAAGTCGACCTCAGGTTCCCAGCCGAGTTGGGTGCGGGCCTTGCTGGAGTCGCCGATGAGCAGGTCGACCTCGGCCGGCCGGAAGAACTTCGGGTCTTGGCGCACGTAGGGCGTCCAGTCGTCGATGCCCACTTCCGCGAATGCCCGGTCGAGCAGATCGCGGATGCTGTGCGTCTGGCCGGTGGCCACCACATAGTCGTCCGGCTGCTCTTGTTGCAGCATCAGCCACATCGCACGCACATAATCGCCGGCGTATCCCCAGTCGCGACGGGGTTCGAGATCGCCCATGACGATCTCCTCCTGCAGGCCGAGC
>DMQJ01000450.1:0-4841 GCA_003455715.1 Acidimicrobiaceae bacterium
CATGGCCGCTGCGTCGAGCTTGCGCCCGTCGCGGGTGCTCACCGCGAAGCGGTTGTTCACCTGATGGTTGGTGGTGCTGATGCGCGCGCTGTGCACGGTGAGATCGGCGGCGGCGAACGCCGCGGCGATGGCCAGCAGAACGCCCGGATGGTCGGCGCCCGCCACGGTGACCGAGGTGTGCTCGGGCAACGTGTCGTTGTCGAACGAGACCGCCAGGTCGGGCATCGGGGTGGGTGTGAGCGCGGCGGCCAGGTGGGCCTCGAACGCCGCCGCCAACTCCTTGGCGACGGGTCGGTGCGGGCCGCCGACGGTGAACGTGTCGAGCACCACCCCGTCGGGCCAGGTGGCGATGGTGGCACGGGAGATGTCGTAGCCGTTGGCGGTGAGCACGTTGGCCAGGTGGGCGAGCACGCCGTCGGTATCGCGGCAGGCCACATCGACCATCCACTGCTCGGGGTCGGGGAGGGGAGTGACGGCCACCCGTACTTCTCGCGCCCCGGGCGTCGGCTCCACCAACTGTGCGTGACGAGCAAGGTCGTCGGCACTGTGCGACAGCAGGTAGGCGTTGGACGCCTGCTCGAGACGTGTGCGCTGGGGAAGGTCGGTGACGAGTGCAAGCGCCGCCTGTCGGCGGGCGTCGGCCAGGGTGGTGGCTTCGCTGCCTGTCAACTCGGGCTGCTCCAGCGCCTCCACAATGAGGGCCACACGCTGGTCGAGCGCCTCGCGTTGCCACGTGCGCAGCGGGCCCATCGCTACGGCGAGTTCGTACGAATCACGCGCATGGCCAGCGGTGCCGAGGTGGTTGGCCAGGTGGAGAATCTCGCGCTCGTCGAACGAGTCGGCTTCGTAGATGCCGGCGCGCAGCAGTTGGGCGTCGGCCACCAGGCTGGTGATGGTGTTCGCCCCCTCGGTCGGCATGAGGCGAGCAGCGAGCCGCTGGACGGCAAGGTCGCCCTCCGGCGAATCGGCACAAACGTCGGCCACGAGCGCCGCCAGGAGCACATTGTCGGATGCGAGTCCGAACTCCGCAGCCAGGTCGTCGAGCCGTTCCACCATGGCGAACCGGGCTGTGCTCATCGGGTCGAGGTCGCTGATGTCGGCGCGCCGCCGGTCCATTGCCGCTGCCACCTCGGGCAGTGCCCGTTCGAGCACGCCGGTGATGTCGAGGAAGCGCCAGGCGCGCGGGTTGTCGTCGCGCAGCACCTTGGCCAGCAGGGGTGTGGCGCTTTCGGCCCACTCGATGGGTTGGTTGCGGTGCGTTCCGAACCAGTCGACCAGTGCCGACGACGGACGGGCGTTCTTGCTGAGGATGGCGGTGCGCAACGCAAGATCGAGGGTGAGCGACGGAGGCGGATTGCCGTGGAGACGAACTTCGCCCTTCTCCACGGTGATCCAACCCTGCACCGGCTCGTCGGCAGCGAGATCAGCGGAACCGTCGCTGGCAAGGGCGGTGCGACCCAAGCGCCACCGCAACAACGGCGGGGTCATGATGGTGGTGAGCAGCACCACGATGAGCAGCGCGCCGTACTCGTCGGGCCCGAGGACGGCGTTGGTGAGACCGATGGCGGCGAAGATGAGGCCGACCTCGCCGCGGGGCACCATGCCGATGCCAACCAGCAACCGGTCGCCCTTGGTGCCCACCATGCCGGCGGCGGCGAGCAACTTGCCGGCGATGGCCACCACCGACAAGACGGCGGCGATGCCCAGCACGGAGGGCTTGGTCATGGCTTCAAGGTCGGCGTTGATGCCGATCTGGGCGAAGAAGACGGGGATGAACACATTGCCCACCGAGCCGAGGTCGCGAGCAACGCGGTCGTGGTGCTTGCTGGCGCCCAGCGATAGGCCTGCCATGAAGGCGCCGATGATGAACGCCAGCTTGGCGGCGTTGGCGAGTTCGGCGAAGCCGAGCATGAGCACCACCGCGGCCACGGTGATGGTGGCGGGGGAGTGCGAACGGCGGTGGATGGCATCGAGCACCTTGGGCACGAACAGCAGCCCCACCACGCCGGTGGCCAGCAGAAACAGCAGCGCCAAACCAAGCGTCGACGCCACGGTGCCGACACCGACGTCGCCACCGGTGACGATCTTGACGACGACGGTGAGGATGACGAGGCCCAACACGTCGTCGGCCACGGCGGCGCCGAGCACGACACGTGCTTCGGTAGTGGCCAACGCCCGCAGGTCGCCGAACACTCGGGCAGTGATGCCCACGCTGGTGGCGGTGAGCGCCGCGCCGATGAAGATGGCCGTGTTCGTTTCGAGACCGAACGCAAGACCCACCCCTAAGCCGCCGGCGAACGGTGCGGCGACACCAATGATGGCGACCAACAGGGAGGCTTTACCCACCTTGCGGAGCTCTCGCAGGTCCATCTCCATGCCCACCTGCAGCAGGAGAAGGAGCACACCGATTTCGGCGATGATGCTGAGCGACACACCGCGTGCTTCGTCGAGGTGAATGAGGTTGAGCACCGAGGGGCCGACGAGGATGCCGGCCACGATCTCGCCCAGCACGGCTGGAATGCGCGCTCGCTCGGCGAGTTCGGCCAGCAACTTGGCCGCGAAGATGATGATGAGGAGGTCGAGGAGAAGGCGGGAGAGGTCGACTCCGCCGCCTGACGCGGCGATCACGCCAGGTCCGGCGCGGAAGCCTCCAGAAGGGCTTCAGCGGCGGCGACGGCGTGAGGGGCCAACATCCATCCGCGGCTGCGGACGGTGATGACGGATTCTGGTCCAAGCATTCTGCGAATGCTAACCAGCACGCTGTCACAACGACGCTCGTTGAGATCGGCCAACCCGGCCAGGCGAGCGAGCTCCCGTCTCCCGATCACCCGCCGATGGTTGGCGACGAGGGCGGCCAGCACAGCCCGCTCCTGACGGCCCTGATGCGTGAGGGGGTGAGCATCACGACTCGTGGCAGGAGCGGGGCTGGCCATGACCGGCACCGTAGGCGGGCGCGGTTTCGGGGTTGTTCGCCGCGTGTGAACGGTCTGTGAACCGGTGTGTTGGCAAAACTTGCGGTGTCTTGACCCGCGGGTCAAGACTGTACGCATGGAACTTCAGTACGCGCCCGAAGACGAAGCATTCCGCAGCGAGATCCGCGGCTGGCTCGAAGCCAACCTGCCCGCC
This sequence comes from Acidimicrobiaceae bacterium, assembly GCA_003455715.1. Lineage (GTDB taxonomy): Bacteria > Actinomycetota > Acidimicrobiia > Acidimicrobiales > Ilumatobacteraceae > UBA668. The sequence goes on from DMQJ01000450.1 coordinate 3,127, forward strand.
GGCTGGTTCGACGAAGGCTTCGAGATGGCCCCTGAAGCGCGCAAGGCCTTCAACGAGGGCTGGCCCGCCAAGCTGTTCGAGGGCGGCTGGATCTGCGCCACCTGGCCGAAGGAGTACGGCGGCAAGGGTCTCACCACCATGCAGGGCGTGGTGCTCAGCGAAGAGTTCGCTCGGGCCAAGGCGCCGCTGCGGGCCGACTTCTTCGGCGACACGCTCGTCGGCCCCACCATCCTGCAGTGGGGCACCGAGGAGCAGAAGAAGGAGTTCCTGCCACGCATCCTCAACGGCTCCATGCGCTGGTGCCAAGGTTTCAGCGAGCCCAACAGCGGCTCCGACCTCGCCTCGCTGAAGACCACCGCCGTGCTCGATGGCGACGAGTGGGTCATCAACGGCCAGAAGGTGTGGACCACCGGCGGTCACCACGCCGACTACTGCTTCCTCCTCACCCGCACCGACCCCGATGCCCCCAAGCACAAGGGCATCAGCTACCTCCTGGTGCCGATGCACCAGCCCGGTGTGGAAGTGCGTGGCATCACCCAGCCCGACGGCACGGCCGAGTTCTGTGAGGTGTTCTTCACCGACGCCCGCTGCCCGAAAGACAACGTCGTCGGCGGCGTCAACAATGGGTGGAAGGTGGCCAACTCCACCCTCGCCTTCGAGCGCGGGATGAGCGCCACCACCGGCTACCGCCGCTTCGAGGAGGAGTACCGCCTCATGGTGGAGGCTGCCACCGCTAACGGTGCGATCCACGATGCGGGCATCCGCCAGCGGCTGATGGAGTACTACACCAAGATCCAGATCCTGCGCATCAACGGCCTGCGGTCGCTCTCGAGCACCCTGGCCGGCACGAAGGACATGGGCGTCATTGCGCTCGGTGCCAGCAACAAGATGTTCTGGAGCGAAATGCACAAGGCGGCGATGGAGCTGGCGCTCGACATCCACGGCCCGGCCTCCATGCTGGTCGACACGGGCGCGGGCACCTCGTGGCCCGGCACGGCGCGCGAGAAGCGCCGCCCCGGCTACCCCGTGAGCCCGATGATGAGCGCGTTCTTCTTCAGCCGCAGCGAAACCATCTGGGGCGGCACCAGCCAGATCCAGCGCAACATCGTCGGCGAACGAGTCCTCGGCCTCCCCAAAGAACCCCAATCCTCCCAGCCCTAACCCGTTTTACGTAAAAGGTGACAGCGTCGGACCTGGGCCGACGGGTCTGGCGTCTTGACACAAACCGGGGGCGGGCGACCCACCGGCAGCAGCGGGTTCAGGCTTCGGGGTCGTCCATGATTTCGCGCACTTCCTGCGCGCATCGGCACGCGACGGCGAAGCGGGCGGCCCACGCAAGGGCCTCCTCCCGGGACGGCAGATCGAGGATGGAGAATCCACCGACGACGGCCTTCGTTTCGGGGTACGGCCCGTCTGCCACCGTGCCGTCGGTGCCCACGATGCTGGCCCGCTGGCGCTCCACGCCCCCTCCCGTCACCCACACGCCAGCGGCCTTCGCCGCCCGCAAGACCTCGTGAGCGGCTTCACCCACCGCGGGGAAGTCGTCGGCGGGGATGTGGTCCATCGAGCCGTCGTCGAACGAGATGAGATAGCGGGTCATGAGCGTGAACGTAGCTGCCGCCAGGGGCGCGCCGACAAGGCCTCGGTCGACCACCACGCCCACGCCACCAGTACCGGTTGGAAGAACAGGCGGATGAGGCGGGGGGGGGGGGGGG
>DMQJ01000450.1:5011-5412 GCA_003455715.1 Acidimicrobiaceae bacterium
GGAAGAACAGGCGGATGAGGCGGGCGCCGTCGGAGTTGAGACCGAATGCATCGTGACCGTCGACGTACTGGCTGATGTTGCCGGGGAAGATGGCGATGAAGAACAACCCGACGGCGAAGCCGACGAGCGCCCGGTGGCGTTTCGCCAGGATGAGGGCGAGTCCGAGCGCGATCTCCACGATGCCCGACACGATCACCACGAGGTCGGTGCCGACCGGCACCCAGTCGGGCACCTGCGCCTGGAACTCGGTGCGTGCCGACGTGAGGTGGGTGATGCCAGCGACACACAGGAAGCCACCAAGCGCGACCCGAACGACCGAGCGGACCGTCGACCAGTTGACTGTCATCGCCGTACTAGAGAGTGACGCGCTCGGCCACGACCGGCGCGGGCGGCGAGGATGC
>DMQJ01000171.1:0-8351 GCA_003455715.1 Acidimicrobiaceae bacterium
CGACCGCCTGGCCGGAGCGATCGCGATGATGCAGGCCACGATCGCGCGCTTCATCGAACTGGGTCGCGACCTCGGCACGGCCCGGGATGTGCGCGGCCTCTTGCTGGAGGAGATGCAACTTGGCGAGCCCGATGAACGAGGCCGACGCCGGCCCGAGCCCACCGGTGTGCGGAGCGAGTTGACCTGCGACACGGTGATCGTGGCCCTGGGCACCAACCCGAATCCGATCGTCACCCGCAACACCGCGGGCCTCGAGCTCGACCAGCGTGGCTACGTGGCTGCCCATCCCGTCACCCAGGCCACCAACCTGCCCGGCGTGTTCGCGGGCGGCGACATCGTCACCGGTGGCGCCACGGTCATTCTGGCCATGGGTGCCGGGCGGCGTGCCGCTGCCGCGATCCTTGGCTACCTGCGCGGCGAGAGCGTGACGAAGTCGGGCGGCGCCGAGATGGCTGGACACGACGGAGCGTGGCTCGACGACCCGTGGCTGGAAGACGGCTGGCACGGTGGGCTGCTCGCCTGGAAGTGCACCGACTGTGCGAAACGCGACGAGGGCTTCGCGTTCCCCTACGGACGATGCCCGGCGTGCGGGGGAACGCTGCAGCGGCTGGTTGACGACGCGCACCAGGTGCACGACGACGAAGCGCTCGACGCCATCCGCCATGCCTTCGAGATCGAACTCGGCGGGCGCGACTTCTACGTCGCTGCCGCCGAGGCCACCGTCGACGACGACCTACGAGACATGTTCGGGCGCCTGGCTGAGATGGAACGACAGCACATCGCCACGCTCGCCCAGCGCTACCACGTGGAGCCGCCACCCGAGACGGGCGACGGGTTGCACCGCGGCGTGTTGCAGGCAGGGGGCCACCGCGACCCCACCGACCCGTTCGACCTCGTGGAGATGGCCCTCGAGCTGGAACGCCGAGCCGAGGCCTACTTCCGCGAGCGCATTCCCACCTCGGCCGACGCGGCCCGCGAGCTGTACCGCGAGTTGGCCGCCGAGGAAGCCGAACACATCGACCTGCTCACCACCGAACTGACAGCGATGCGAGCCAACCGCCGAGCCCTGTTGTAATGATCCGTCGTGGGATGGACAATGTCGATCCCGCGTGCAAGGCGCGACGCTCGTGGCAGCTTGCACACGTGCGCCATATCGGGCAATCTGCTCGCCGTGCCGCCGACGCTGACCTTCGACAGTGAACGGAGCGTGGAGTCGAAGGATTGCGCCGCGTGCGGCCGCGGCTATGTCCTCGCGAAGGGGTTCATCTACGCCGACGGTGATCCGCACGCCGTGTACTTCGTGGCGCTCCACAACCACGGAGTGCCGGAGGCATGGATTGATGTCATCCTCGGCACCTTCGGTACCGACGACTTCTCCGACCACGTGACCTTCGGATGTCGTGTCGGGCCGGTCGAGGGGCAGAGTGAGCCAGCGGCGACCGCCGTTCATGCCGCGGTGCCGTACGGTGCGTCGCCGCTATTCGGGCAGAAGCTGTCACGTGACGAAGCACTCGCGCACCCGGCGCTTTCTGCCTTCTGGACGGTGGTGGACTTCGTGCTCGTCGAGGACCCTGATGTACATCGGCACGTTTACGGCTGAGCGGGAGCGCGGAACTGCCTGATTGAGTTCGTCGTGGGGGCTGCGGTGTTGTTCGTGGGGTCTAGTGCCCTAGCTAGTGGGTGTTGCCCCTCACCTCGCGTCGTCCTTGAGGATGTGGACAAGGGCCGGCGGGTCGTCGAACCGTGCGATAGGTAGCGCAGAGCTGCCGATTTTGATGCTGGACAGCGTCGGGGTCAGCGGCCAGTCTGACGTGATGGAAGACCTTGGCTCGTGGGGTAGTAGGGCGCTCGCTGCTGTGCGGTCGGGATCGGCATGGGAGCGATACGACTTCGATCTTCGGGAAGGCGAACCCATCGGTCCCGTCATCGAGAGCTTCGGTGCGGTCACTCGATCTCTCGGAGTTGACTGTGCCGACGCCTGCGCCATGCTCTACGTGCCAGTTCCGGAGGGCGACGGGTTCCCGGAACTGTCGGACCTCGATCCGTGGTGTGACATTCTCGTGCCTCAGCTCTACATCTGCAGTCCGAGCACGGTGGCCGCGTGGATGCACCGAGCGGAGGCATGGACTCCACTGCTGCGCGACGCACTTCTGGGTGAAGGTCTCACGATGCGAGGTTTGACTGTGCACGACAACGAAGGGGCGGCACTGGACACGTATCGAAGTCTGGTTGTGCGACGCGAAGCAAGCACTCCGACGAAGTTCGACACGCTCGATTGACCGCCCGTGGCTGCCGTTCCTGCCGAGCCGATGCCTCTACTGGCGAGGGTCGCGCAGCATCTTCCACTTGACCTCGGTGCCGGGTGGAGGTGGTGGTGGGATGAGAGCTTCCGCCATTCGTCGGATGTCCGAAAGATCGATCCCTTCGAGTGCTTCGGTTGGGATGGAGTCTGCGGCGTCGAGTTCTGCCAAGAGGTCTTCGATCCACTCGACGACCTCGCCAGCGGCGTCATCGCTCTCGAACGGTTCGTCGAGGTAGCCGTGCCGGTCGGAGAGCGCAATCATCAGTCCGTCTGAGACGCGTGTGGCAGTCAGCGGCCCGCCGAAACCGTCACCGCGCCGAAGTTGCCATGCAGCCGACGAGCGGCCCTTCGCTCCGTACCATTGCCCTCCGGCAAGGATCCTCTCTATGGCGCTGTCCACCTCCGAATCGTATCGAGGACATCGGAGCGGCCCGTCCGAGCGGTAGTTCTCCGATAGCACTCCTAGCTGCCGATCTGGTCGCTGGACAAAGCCCGGCTGTTTCGGGCACAATGCGCTGGAGCGAGGCCGACTGGGAGCGACGGATAAGTCTCTCGAATGTGCGTGGTGCGCCGTCGTTCTTTGTGTCATGGTGCTGGCAGGGTGCTCAGACGATGGTGGTGAAGCCTCGGTACCGACCTCGTCAACAGGTGTCGCAACAGAAAGCTCGGTGGTAGACGTGGATGGTGAGGTAGTTCGAGGTCCCCAAGGCAATGGCGAGGAGGAGTGGCTCCGGCTCATGGACGACGACTTTCTCGACGTGGCGACCGCGAGATTCGAGGCCGCGCCAGACGAGTGGCTGGTGACCGTCGCGACGATGGAACTCGTGAGCGAGGACCCGCTCGAAAGTGAACTCCGAGCGGCGGTAGTCAACGCTCTAACGTCGGTTCCAGGCGTCGCGAAAGTGTCGGAGTCCGACACCGGGGTCTGGCTGGTTGTTGGCGATACATCTGGCGAGCAGCTCACCATTGCGGCAGCTGGTGTGGTCGATCAGTTCGCCGATCAGATCGTGGCCTACCTCGACAGTCTCGGCTAGCTGTGGCTCCTCCATATCTGCTGATGGAGAGTGCCGAGGGGTGCTCGGCGGCGGGCTTGAAACCCTGAACCCGGCACTTCGGACAAGTCAGCCCTGGACCCACCACGAACCCTAGGCCCGCACCACAGCCCACCGCCACGGGCATCCTTCAACGCGGCCCAACCGCCACGGAACCACCCCTTGACAACAAGAGGCTTCGCTCTGTTCGGTGGACAACGGCGGCGTGTTCGGTGCAATGTGCCGGCGTGAGACGCCTTCCTCGCCGGGTGCGCGTCCGCGGAGACGCGGCGCTCATCCGAAGGGGCGGGACCCTGAACCTCGGACTGGAGCTCGGGTCTGCCCCTCCTCGGGACAACACGTTGTTCCCGATCGCGCTCGCGCGATCAGCCTAATGAAGGGGTGTTACACAGAAGCCGCCGCGCCGACCCCCGCGTCCGCGGGCGCATGGGCAGTCGCACAGATCCGCCGATCCGTGTGTGTGAGCAGCGTTGCCACTTCGTCGACACACCACGGGCTCACCCGCCGCAAGCGGTGGTGGCCGAGCAGCGCGGGGAGATCGTGGACGTCCCCGGCTTGGAGTGGGACGGCGGTGCGCCAAGGCCGGTGCTGATCGCTACCGACAACCGGGCGCCGCTGAGTCCGTCTGGGGCCGCCCCCGCTGGATCGCCTGACCCGCCCGGAGCTCAGCGACGACGCCGAGCCGATGATTGAGCAGCTGTCTGCGCGTCCGCGGAGGCGCGGCGCGCGTCCGAAGGTGAGAGGCACCCGGAACGCGCCCGCGGCGTCGAACAAGCCTCGTGGCACAAGGAGGAGTCGATCTGCGTCGTGGACAACGGAACCAGGTTCGGGCACTCTGGGTGGATGCGTCGCGGGAAGACCTTCCAACCAGAAGCTGCCTGCCCGGTACGACGATTCGTCGCGGGTGCCGCCCGCTGCGCCGGTGTGGTACTGCTGGTGGCGTGCGACGACGCAGGTCGCTCAGCCTCCAATGACCCGACCCGTACCACGGCTGCCGTGGTGGCCTCTTCGACAAGTAGCGACAGTGCCGCAACAGCCGACCCGCAGCCCGTGACGACCGACGACCAGATGCAGTCGTCCGCAGATCAGGCCGCCTTCGAGGCGGTGCTGGCGCAGCTGGACGTTGCCGTCGGCCTTGCTCCTACGGAGGCGGTGCATCTCGGCGATGCGACGCCGTGCGGGTGGGACCAGCTGGGAGGCCCACCCTTGCCGGGCGACAAGGTCGACGCCGAGGCCAGAGAGTGCTTCCTCGCCGCCCACCGCTCAGGCAGACCGGCCGTGTTCGTCAACCAGACGCGAGACAACGAAGGATCGTCCGTCCCGATCATCTTCCGGACGGAGGCGGGCCAGGTGACGATGTACTGGGACTGGACCAAGTCCCTCAGCTCCGAGGCATGGCGCACGGAAACATGCTCGACCCTCTACGTCGAAGAGCTCCGCGAGCCGCCTGCCCCCGTGTTCAGCTGCACACAATGGCCAGGCTCCGAACCGGCGTAGACAGTGCACGGAACTCGCCGATCCGCGTGTGTGACCACCGCTGGCCTATCGCACACACACCACGAACTCACCCGCGCAGACGGTGAAGGGTGACCGCCTGCATCACGCCGTAGAGCAACGCCACCAGCGCCACCACGGCGGCCCCGGCCAGCACCGACCCAAGGCCGAGCGCCAACCCGGCGCCGACGCCGACTGCCACGACCCGCTCGGGTGCCACCTTGCGTACTGCCTGCCACTGCATGAGGATCAACCCACCCACGAACGACGCCACCGACAGGGCCAGCAACCACCTGTCTTCCACCTCCAGCACGTCGAACGGGTGGGCGATGAGGTGCTTCACCACCACCGCGTACAGCACCAACCCGACCACCAGCGGAAAGTGACCGAACGTGTACATGTCGCGAGCGATGACCCCTCGCTGCACCGGCGCTGCTTCCCGCAATCGCCGTTCGCCCACCTCAGGGATGTAGGCGAAGTAGGTCCACCACATCGTGCAGGCCACGATGACCGCAGCCACGAGCCCGACCACCGGCTCGGCCGAAATGCCGATGCCACTCAGGGAGGCGCCAGCGGCCACCAGCACCTCGCCGAGCGAGATGATGATGAAGAGCGAGTGCCGCTCGGCGAAGTGAACGGGGTCGACCGCCCACTCGGAGCCCGCTGCCCGCAGCGCACCGGCGGTGTTGGCGAGCACGGCGGCAATCCACAGACCGACGCGCCACTCGTCGTGCACCAGACCGCCGACGAACACCAGAACCGGGGAGACGACCACGACCGAGGCGTAGCGGATGAAGGCGGCGCGGGTGGCAGCTGCCGCCATTGCCGGCACCGCGTGAATGGCCAGCACCAACAACTGCACACCGAGGTAGGCAGTGCCGAACCACGGCCCGGCACCGTCGAACGCGTCGGGGATGGAGGCGGCGACAAGGAGCGCCACCGGCAGGATGGCCAACACCAACACGCGGCTAAAGGCGGTGCGATGCAGATCGAGCGCCGAACCTGCCCACGTGAACTGCGACCACTGCCACCAGACGAGCAGGGTGATGAGCAGGCCCTTACCCGTTCCAGCGGCGTCGGGATGATGACTGATGAGGAAGGCGATCTGCGTGATCGCCAACACGAACACCAGGTCGAGGAACAGCTCGAGGTAACTCGCGTGACGTTCCTCTACCGAGGAGTGAGCATCAGTCATTGACGAATCGTGGCAGCTCTCGCGTGTGCAGGGAAGCCTTCGTGCGCACACATCGCCAGAATCGTTGGCGTCATGCGGGCGAGCGCCGTCGCATCGGCCTTCGCCACAGCGGTGCGCTTCAGGAAAGCCTCGGCGGTGATGCCGCTGCTGACGTGCGCAAAGCCTCCGGTGGGCAGGCTCGCCGGGCAGCCGATGACGAAGTTGCCCGCGCTGAACAACGTGTGCTGGCCAACCAGGATCTCTCCGGCGTTCACCAGCAGATCGAGCGTGTCGGCCTCGTGCTCGGGGGCCACCGCCAGCTGCAGGTGCTCGGGCGCCCAGCGGTTGGCGACGGCTGCTGCTTCGGCCAGGTCGGCGGCCAGGACGCACCCTCCGTTGGGGCCGAGCGCAGCGCGGGCGGCCTCAGCGCGGGCGGCTGGCAACTGAGCAAGCTGCACGTCGAGTTCGGCGTCGACAGCGTCGGCCAGCGCCGCACTGGTGGTGACCAGCAGCACCGCGCTGTCGGTGCCGTGCTCGGCTTCGTTGAGCAGATCGGCAGCGACCAGCTTCGGATCGGCCGAGTCGTCGGCCAACACCAGGCTCTCGGTGGGGCCGAGGATCATCATCGTGGCCACGCCGTAGCGCTGCATCTCCACCTGCGCGCACGCCACCGGCGGGCTGCCGGGGCCGACGATCTTGCGCACCTGAGGGATGGTCTCGGTGCCGAACCCGAGCGCTGCGACACCAGCGGGCCCGTTCACCCGGAACACGTCGGTGATGCCCAGCTTGCGGCACACCACCAACACCGCCGGGTCGATGCGGCCGCTGCCATCGGGCATGGGCGGCACCACCAATGCCAACTGCGGAACGCCGGCAACGGTGGCGGGCACTGCGAGTTGGTAGGCCACGCTCGGGTAGCTGGCCTTGCCGCTCGGCACGAACAGGCCCGCGCTGCTGATGGGTGTGACCTTCTCGCCAACGGTGAGACCCGGCTCGCTCTCGAAGCTCCAGTCGTGGGCACGCGCCATGAGCTGCTCGTTGAACGCTCGGAGGTGTGCGATGGCGTCGTCGATCGCGGCATCCACCTCGGGGCTCACAGTGGCTGCTGCGAGTTCGTCGGCCGTTGCCTGTAACTGGTGCGGCTCGAGCCGCACCTTGTCGAAGTCGCGCAGCGCACGGCACACGGCCTCGTCGCCGTGCTCGCGCACGTCGTCGATGATGCGGCCGATCGCAGCCTTCAGGTCGGCGTCGAAGATGGCCTCCAGGCCGCGATTGCACAGTGCCGCTCGCTCGGGTTCGCCCATCTGCGCCCACGTCATCCGTCGCATCACAGCCATGGCCCCGACGCTACCGCCGAGGTTGTCGCGGCCTCCACGCCTATCGCCGACGGGTACGTCGTTTCAGTACCGCCATGAGCTTGTTGCCGGTGAGTGTCATCACGCCGTCGAGGCCGGTGATAGCCACTACTTCCCACCCCTGCTGCCCGAGCGTGTTGAGTTGCTCTTCGAACGAGGACGCGAGCATGTTCTTCACCACTCGGTACTCCCAGGTGATGAGCGTCTGCTGAGCAGGCGACTTGGTGGAGCGGAGGAAGAGCGTCGCGCGCTCTGCAGAGCTACGGGCGGCCGGCTCGATGCCCACACGGCGACGCGTTCGATCGGCGAGCTCGAGCTCCAGGACGACGGCGAAGCCCTCGGCAGTCGAACGACCGACAAGCCGAGGTCGATCATCGGCGTCGGGCAACGAGAACCACTGCTCCTCGTTGATGGTCAGCACAATGACGTGGCCGTCGAACTCGAGTGTGCCGGGCTCCACAGGAGCTACAGGGGCTGCATTCGGGGCCCCGACGACACGCGAGCCTGGTGTCGCCAATGCTCGCTGCACGATGTCGGGTGCCTCGCGCCGGTACAGCTTTGCAATGAGAGCTCGGCTCTCCGCATCGACGGCAGACAGGTGAACGAGCACCGTGCCGGCACGCTCGCCGTTCAACACCACGGTGACCACTCCCGCCGCTTCGACGTTGTGGAGGCAGTCGACTGGAAGTTGCACGAATCGGGTGAGCCCGCGCTCCTTCACGACCAGCTTGGTGCCCTGGTGCTCGATCGTGGCGAGGGAGACGGCCTCCACATCGCTCTCTGTCGGGGCGGTCGCCGGGGGCTCGGGCGGAGGCAACGGAGACGTCATCGTGCGGATCATATGGGTCGCGCCGAGGCCGACCGGTTAGGCTTCTCTCACGTTCCCCTTGGGCCGCCGGCCCGATCACAACCGAGGAGCGTTGCCATGCCCGTCACCGTTGTCGTAGGCGCCCAGTGGGGCGACGAGGGCAAGG
>DMQJ01000171.1:8563-8950 GCA_003455715.1 Acidimicrobiaceae bacterium
TGGGGCGACGAGGGCAAGGCCAAGGTCATCGATCTGCTCGCCGCCGAGCACACCCACGTGGTGCGCTATCAGGGTGGTCACAACGCAGGTCACACGGTGGTGGTGGGCGATCAGAAGTACGCCCTCCAGTTGGTGCCCAGCGGCGTGCTGTATCCGCACATCATCCCGGTCATCGGCAACGGCGTGGTGGTCGACATGCCCACGCTGTTCCGCGAGATCGACACCCTCGAAGGGCGAGGCATCAGTTGCGCCAAGCTCAAGGTCAGCAGCCATGCCCACCTCATCTTCCCGTGGCATCAGGCGCTCGACGCGCTCTACGAACAGGGTCGTGGCGATGGCCGAATCGGTACCACGCTGAAGGGAATCGGCCCGGCCTACGCCGACAAG
>DMQJ01000052.1:0-3900 GCA_003455715.1 Acidimicrobiaceae bacterium
TCGCGGCATAGACGGGCTCGCCGGATTGTGGAGCCGGCTCGGGCAGCGGTGCGCCGAGGCAACGCACCAGTTGCTCGACGCCAACGTCGACAAGGTCGCGCCGCAGCGACTCGCCCGTCGCCTGCGGCCCGATGGGCAGGTGGACCGTGTCGTACACGGGACCGGTATCGAGGCCTTCTTCCAGCTGCATGAGACACACGCCCGTCTCGGTGTCGCCTGCCAGCAACGCCCGCTCCACCGGGGCCGCACCACGCCAGCGCGGCAGGAGCGAGTAGTGCGAGTTGACCATCGGCACCTCGGCCAGCACGTGCGGGCGAATGAGTTGACCGAACGCGACCACAACTCCCAGTTCGATCCCCTGTCCGAGCACGTTGTCGACCTGGTGGCTCACGGGAAGCCCGAGCTCGAGCGCAGCGGCCTTCACCGGCGACGGCGACAGCTCATTGCCCCGCCCGCGTCGCTTGTCGACCCGCGTCACCACCAGCGCCACGTCATGACCAGCAGCGACAAGTGCCTGCAACGACGGCACCGCCATGGCTGGCGTACCGAAGAATGCGAGCCGACGACGTAGCGGCGAAGTCGTCACTTCAGACGCAGACGACGGCGCTGCGGCGGCGACGCCGGCGTCTCCTGAATTCGCCGGTACTCCGCCATCGCTTCCTTGCGCTGGTCGGGGGTCATCCGATCGAACATGAGCACGCCGTTGAGGTGATCGATCTCGTGCTGAAACATGCGACCCATCAGCTCGTCGGCTTCGATCTCGACTTCGTCGCCGTCGACGGTGAACCCGCGCACGAGCACCTGATTCGGGCGCACAATGTCGACATAGAGCTCGGGGATGCTGAGGCAGCCCTCGCTGTACACCCACTCGCCGTCGCTCTCCACCACCTGAGGGTTGATGATGGCCATCGGCTGATCGTCGATGTCCCACACCACGATCTGCTTCTGAACGCCGATCTGCGGCGCTGCGAGAGCGATGCCGGTGTCGCTGTCGTACAGCGTGTCGAACATGTCGTCGACGAGACGCGCCACCTTGCCGTTGATCTCGGTGACCGGCTGGGCCTGGGTCTTGAGCACCGGGTCGCCGTAGGTGCGGATCTCGTACGCCATGGCATGCAAGGCTACCGAGCCGTGACAGGTCCGGGCTCCCACTACTTCGACGACGACCCGACGGCGCCCTCCGCCCCGAGGGATGTCACCCTGTTGCTTCCCGATACCACCCTCACCCTTCGCACCGACCGGGGGGTGTTCGGCTACGAGCGCATCGACAGTGGTACCAAGCTGCTGCTGTTGAAGGCTCCCCCGCCGCCCGCCACTGGCAACCTGCTCGACCTCGGTTGCGGATACGGGCCGATCGCGCTCACCCTCGCCCACCGAGCTCCCGGCGCCACGGTATGGGCCATCGACGTCAACGAGCGGGCACGTGCACTGTGCGCAGCGAGCGCCGAGCGCAACGGGCTGGCCAACGTGCGCGTGTGCAGCCCCGACGAAGTACCCGACCACATACAGTTCGCCGCGATCTGGAGCAACCCCGCAATCCGCATCGGCAAAGCGGCACTCCACGCGATGCTTCTGCGATGGCTGCGCCGCCTAGGCCCCAGCGGTGCCGCCACGATGGTGGTGCTGAAGCACCTCGGCAGCGATTCGCTGCAGGCATGGCTCACCCGGCAGGGTTACCCGACGGAGCGCCTGGCGAGCTCCGGGGGTTACCGCATCCTGCACTCCACGGCGGCAAGCGTCACGCCCGTGGAGGATCGACTTCCACCCGCAGACGACCCTGCCTCGGGCGCTCCGTAGCCGCCAAGGCCCACCCCAGCACGTCCCACGATTCGGCCCGAACCAGCGCACCCTTCGCCGTCGGAGCGAACTGCAGCCCTGTGGCGGCGGCGAAGTCGACTGCTCCTCCCCCCTCCACCGCCGCAAGCGCTCCGAAGGGCGGCAATGCAAGCAGGCGCCGACGGGACAACTCCGACTCCACCAACCGTTGATGGTCGGCGAATCGAGCCGCCTGCAGCACCACATGGTCGGGGCTATGGGTCTGCACGAGCACGCGGCCCCGCCCTGTTCGACCACCGACGAGGCGCCCAGCGCGAACCAGAAGGGCCATCGCCTGCTCCGCTGCTCGATAGCGCGGCGCGAACAACTCTGCATCGAAGTCGAGGAAGGCCACCACGTCGACCCCGCGAACTCGGTGCAGCACGGCTTCGGTTCCCACGTACACGTCGGCCGGTGCGAGCTCGCCAGAGTCGCCAGTGACCGACACGACAGCGCGGTTCGCTGCCGCCTCCAACTCCTCTCTCAGCCGGCTGACCCCGGGCTTACTCAGGGCCATCGCCGTTGCGCCACAGACCTGGCACACCTGCGGGCGCGTCGCGTCGCAGCGTGGGCACACCAGCGTGCTGTCGTCTCGCTGGGCAACCGCTGCGTCGCATCGCTCACATCGCTGCAGCGAACGGCAGCTTCGACAGGCGAGCAGACGCGCTCGGCCCACCGTGTTGAGCACGCACACCACCCGAAGCGTTGGGTCACGCAGTGCAGCGACCAGCTTGGAGCCCACCAAGGTGCGGCGCCAGGGCTCCAGATCGCTGCGGTCGTCGATGTCGACGAACGGCCACTCGTGCACTCGCCGACCAGCGGGAAGGTCGATGAGCTTCGGGCCTGCCCAGTGCACCGCTGTAGCGGTCGGGCATGGTGAGATGAGCACACACGTCGCACCGGCTCGGCGGGCCCGCTCCACGGCGACGTCTCGTGCGTGCCACGTCGGTGTTCGTTCCTCTTGATACGCCTCGTCGTGCTCGTCGAGCACCACCACCGAACACAGCCCTGGGCAGGGCGCCCACGCTGCGGCTCGCGCCCCGACCACCACATCCACTCCGGCCGCGGCCAGTGCCCAGTCCTCCGGGGCCACAGCGACGGTGAGCCCATGCCGGCGCAGGCGCCGAGCCAGCGCGGCGGCGGCAGCGGGCGATGGATGCAACACGAGTGACGGTCCGCGCTGCACGGCCTCGAGCACGAGCGGCAGCGGATCCGTGAGCGGAGCGATGCGGTGCAGCGCCGACGCTCCGGGAGTCTGCGGCGTCACCGTTCGCCGCTCGGGTCGCACTCCCGCCACCATCGAGGGCGGGCTGGCCGCGACGAGGAACGGCCGCAGGCGGTCGGTACCCCACCGTGGCGCCGCCCATCGGGCCAACTCGACGAGGGCTGCAGACGGCCCCACCGACGACCACCGCGCAACGTCGACCAACTTCTCCAGTGGCACCTCTGGATCTGGCGGCCCCAGCGCGACCACCCAGCCGCCAACGCGCCTTCCCTGCAGCGGCACCCTCACCAACGAACCGACGGCCATGCGATTGTGCATGGCCGTCGGGACGAGATAGTCGAATTGCTTGTCGAGGCCGGTGACGTCGGGGACTACCCGTGCCACGAGCGGGGCCGAGCCGAGTGCCAACTGGGTTGCCCCGTCGCGGCCGAGAGCGGCGTTCACATGCCGAGTGCGCGCATGAAGTCGTCGAGGCGGCTGACGTGCTCCCACGTGAACTCGGGCAGATCGCGACCGAAGTGGCCGTACGCCGCTGTCTTGCGGTAGATCGGTCGCTTCAGGTCGAGGTCGCGGACGATGGCGCCAGGGCGTAGGTCGAACACGTCGCGAACGGCCTTCACGATCTGCTCGTTGGGCACCTTCTCGGTGCCGAACGTCTCGACCAGAACACTCACCGGGTGTGCCATGCCGATGGCGTACGCCACCTGCACCTCGCAGCGGCTGGCCGCGCCACTGGCCACGACGTGCTTGGCCACCCAGCGGGCGGCATAGGCCGCCGAGCGATCGACCTTGCTGGGGTCCTTGCCGCTGAACGCGCCGCCGCCGTGGCGCCCCATGCCGCCATAGGTGTCGACGATGAT
>DMQJ01000052.1:4091-6632 GCA_003455715.1 Acidimicrobiaceae bacterium
TCGACGATGATCTTGCGGCCGGTGAGGCCTGTGTCGCCATGGGGGCCACCCACCACGAACTTGCCCGTGGGGTTGACGTAGACGTGGTAGTCGTCGTCGGCGAACTGCTCGGGCACCACCGGACGAATGACCTGCTCGATGAGGTCGGGACGGATGACCGTGTCGCGGTCGACGCCGTCCTGGTGCTGGGTGCTGATGAGCACACTCTCGAGCCGAACCGGACGGCCGTTCTCGTAGGCGAGGCTCACCTGGGTCTTGCCGTCGGGGCGCAGGTACGGCACCGCACCGCTCTTGCGCACCTCGCTGAGGCGCTCACTGAGGCGGTGTGCCAGCCAGATGGGCATCGGCATCAGGTCGGGGGTTTCGTCGCAGGCGTAGCCGAACATCATCCCCTGGTCGCCGGCGCCCTGCAGTTCGAGTTGGTCTTCGGCATGGCCGGTCGCGCGGACCTCCTCGCTCTTGTCGACACCTTGAGCAATGTCGGCACTCTGCTCGTCGATGCTGACGATGACACCGCACGTATTGCCGTCGAACCCGTACAGGGCGTTGTCGTAGCCGATGCCGTTGATGACGCCGCGCACCAACTTCGGGATGTCGACATACGCAAAAGTCGTGATCTCGCCAGCCACCACGCACAGACCTGTCGTGAGGAGCGTCTCGCACGCCACTCGGCCGTTGGGGTCTTCGGCAAGAATTGCGTCGAGGACGGCGTCGCTCACCTGGTCGGCCATCTTGTCGGGATGGCCTTCGGTGACGCTCTCGGAGGTGAAGGTATACGTGCTCACGGAGGTGAGGCTCCTCATGCTGGTGGGGTGAGGCCGCGGCGAATGTCGACGACGGCGTCGAGCACGGCCTTGGCGATGGATCGTTTGTCGGTGAGCGCCACCGTAGCGGCGACAACTGCTGCGCCAGAAGCATCTGCGCGGAGCAACGTGACGGCGTTGGTGTCGTGCTGGAACCCCACGCCCGGAGCTCCGACATCGTTGGCGACGATGAGGTCGAGACGCTTGCGCTGCAACTTGCCGGCAGCGTTGGCCAACAGGTCGTCGGTCTCGGCTGCAAAGCCGACGAGCACCTGGCCTGCGGGCTTCCTGGCCCCGAGGCCGGCAAGAATGTCGGGCGTGGGTTCGAGCACGATCTGGGGAACGCCCTCGTGCTTCTTGATCTTGCCGGGAGCAGCCGCGACCGGACGAAAGTCGGCCACCGCCGCCGACATCACGACCACGTCGGCGCCAGGGGCCACCGACTCCAGCGCGGCCTGCATCTGAGCTGCAGTTTCCACCGGAACGACCGTGCAGCCAGCGGGCGCCTGCAGGTCGACGGTGGACACGAGCGTCACCCGTGCGCCGCGGGCAGCAGCCTCCGCGGCCACGGCGTAGCCCTGCTTGCCGCTGCTGCGGTTGGCGATGACCCGCACGGCATCGATGGGTTCGCGCGTTCCCCCGGCCGACACCACCACATGCCAACCGTCCATGTCGGCAACGCTGGCGAGCACGCCTTCCACGGCGGCCACGATGCGCTCCGGGGCAGCCAAGCGACCGTGCCCCACATCGCCGCCAGCCAAACGACCAGACTCGGGATCGACGATGTGCACGCCGCGCGCCCGCAGCGTGGCGATGTTGGCCTGCACCGCAGGGTGCTCCCACATCTCGGTGTGCATGGCCGGGCACACCACCACCGGTGCACGGGTGGCCAGGAGCGTGTTGGTGAGCAGGTCGGTGCTGAGGCCCGCTGCGTAGGCAGCGAGCAGACGCGCCGTGGCCGGGGCCACGACGATGAGGTCGGCCGTTTGGCCGAGCCGCGTGTGCGGAATGGGGCTGGCTTCGTCCCACAGGCTGGTCTGCACCGGCTCGCTGGCCAGCGCCGACAACGTGGTACGGCCGACGAAGTGCTCGGCTCCTTTGGTCATCACCGGCACGACATGGGCACCGGCGTCGACCATCCGCCGACACACCTCAACAGCCTTGTAGGCCGCGATGCCCCCGGTGACACCGAGCACGATGCGCTTGCCGGCGAGCACGATGGAACTCGCTGTGCCGCTCAGGCGGTGGCGTCGGCCGAGTCGGCAGCCGCGTCGCCCTCGGCGACATCTGCCGCAGCAGCCTCGGCCTCGTCGACGGCTTCACCACGACGAATCTTGTCGGCCGCGATCTCCTCGAAGCCGATGCTCAGTGGCTTGCGCGCCACCGAACTGACCTGCGGCGGAACCATGTGACCGAGACCGTCGCCAAGCTGGTTGAAGTAGCTGTTGATCTGCCGCGCACGACGAGCGGCAAGCGTGACCAGACTGAACTTCGAGTCGACGCGATCGAGCAGCTCCTCGATGGGCGGGTTCATCATGGTGTCGAACGAGCGGGTGGTCATCGAGTTGGCCTCCTAGAAGAGCAGCGGTGCAGTGTATCGGCCTACGCCGCCGCCGTGCGGTACCCCTCGATGATGTCGACCATCTCCTGCACCGTGCGCTCAAGGTCGTCGTTCACGACGACGTGGTTGGCGATGGCCAAACCCACCGGTTCCTCGTCGAGCGCCTTCTGCAGGCGC
>DMQJ01000291.1:0-2563 GCA_003455715.1 Acidimicrobiaceae bacterium
TGCGACACGGTGGGCATCACGCGCAGCACCACCAAGCACAACGAGTTGGTGATGACGGCTCAAGATCTTCCCATGGCGGTGCGCCAGGCGTTCCACATCGCCACCACCGGTCGCCCCGGCCCGACGCTCATCGATGTGCCCAAGGACGTGCTCATCAACACGATGGACTGGTACTGGCCCACCGACGACGAGGTGGCCGACAGCCTTCCCGGCTATCGGCCCACCACCAAGGGCCACCCGCGCATGATCAAGGAAGCGGCCCGGATGATCCTCGCCGCCGAGCGGCCCATCATCTACGCGGGCGGCGGCATCCTCAAGGCCCGTGCCGCCGAGGCGCTGCGCGAGTTGGCGGAGCTCACCGGCATTCACGTGGTCACCACCCTCATGGCCCGCGGCGCCTTCCCCGACGATCACCCGTTGTGCCTGGGTATGCCCGGTATGCACGGCAACGCCACCGCCATCAACTCGATGCAGAAGAGCGACCTGCTCATCACGCTCGGTGCCCGCTTCGACGACCGCATCACCGGCAAGGTGTCGTCGTTCGCCCCCGAGGCCAAGGTCATCCACGTCGACATCGACCCAGCCGAGCAGGGCAAGGTGCGTCGCCCCGACGTGCCGATCGTGGGCGACGCCCGGTTGGTGATCGAGGAGATCATCAAGGCCATCCGCGACCTCACCTCTGGTGGCACCGCCCAAGCCGACATCGGTCCGTGGAAGAGTCGCATCAGCGGCTGGCGCGAACAGTTCCCGCTGAGCTACGAGCAGAGCTTGCCCGGCGAGGCGTTGAAGCCGCAGTTCTGCCTCGAGCAGCTGCGCGACTCGGCGCCAGAGGGCACCATTCTGGTCAGCGGCGTGGGCCAGCACCAGATGTGGAGCAGCCAGTACTGGAAGTTCAACGAGCCGTACACATGGGTGAACTCCGGCGGCCTGGGCACCATGGGGTTCAGCATCCCGGCCGCCATCGGCGCCAAGGTGGGCCGCCCCGATCGCACCGTGTGGGCCATCGACGGCGACGGCTGCTTCCAGATGACGGCCCAGGAGCTGGTCACCGCTTCGGTGGAGCGCATCCCCGTGAAGGTCGCCATTCTCAACAACCGCTACCTGGGCATGGTGCGCCAGTGGCAGGAGATGTTCTACGACGAGCGCTACAGCGAGGTGTACCTGTCGCCCGAGGTGCCCGATTTCGTGAAGTGGGCCGAGGCGATGGGGTGCGTGGGCATTCGGGTCGACAGCCCGGAGGAAGTGCAGCCGGCCATCGACAAGGCCAACAGCATCGACGACCGTCCGGTCGTGGTCGACTTCCGGGTCGATGCCAACGAGAAGGTGTTCCCCATGGTGCCCGCCGGCACGAGCAACGACGACATGATCCTGCCCACCTGGCAGGCCTGCAACCAGGACTTCCTCCGATGAGCGCTCCCGCCACCAACCACCACATCCTGTCGGTCCTCGTGCAGAACCGTCCGGGTGTGCTCGCCCGGGTGGCAGGCCTGTTCGCTCGCCGCGGGTTCAACATCTTCAGCCTGGCAGTGGCGCCCGCCGAGAACGAGGGCTTCAGCCGCATCACCATCGTCGTCGACGTGGAGAGCGCTCCGCTGGAGCAGATCGTCAAGCAGTTGTTCAAGCTGATCGAGGTGGTGAAGATCAGCGAACTCGACCCGCGCCGCAGCGTGGAACGCGAACTGCTGCTGGCCACCGTTCGGGCCACGCCCGACCAGCGCGGTCAGGTGGTGGAGCTCACCAACATCTTCGAGGGCAAGATCCTTGCTGTCGGGGTGGAGGCCATCACGGTGTCGCTCGAGGGCCACCCCGACAAGCTCGACGACTTTGAGGAACTCCTCGACGGATATGGCATCGTGGAGCTGCAGCGCACGGGCCGTGTGGCCCTTCCCAAGCTCGATCGCCAGGCGCGGCTGCGCGCCGTGGCCAAGTAACTCACTCACCTCTGACGAAGAAAGAAAGGTTGGCCAATGGCCGCTCATATGTACTACGAGGCGGACACCGATCCGTCGATCATCCGTGGCCGCAAGGTGGCCATCATCGGCTACGGCTCGCAGGGCCACGCGCACGCGCTGAACCTGAAGGAGAGCGGTGTGCAGGTGGTGGTGGGCCTTCGTGAGGGCTCCAAGTCGGCTGCCAAGGCCGAGGCCGCGGGCCTGAAGGTGATGGACATCGCCGCCGCCGCCAAGTGGGCCAACGTCATCATGCTCACGATGCCCGACACCGAGCAGAAGGCCACGTACGAGGAGTTCATCAAGCCGCACATGCGCAAGGGCAAGGCCCTCGCGTTCGCCCACGGCTTCAACATCCGCTTCAAGCGCATCCGCCCGCCGAAGACGGTCGACGTCATCATGATCGCCCCGAAGGGCCCGGGCCACCTGGTGCGCCGCACCTACACCGAAGGCGGCGGCGTGCCGGCCCTCATCGCTGTGCACCAGGACGCCACCGGTCAGGCCAAGGAACTGGCCCTGAGCTACGCCCAGGCCATCGGCGGCGCTCGCGCCGGCGTCATCGAGACCACCTTCGCCGAGGAGACCGAGACCGACCTGTTCGGCGAGCAGGTGGT
>DMQJ01000291.1:2609-2825 GCA_003455715.1 Acidimicrobiaceae bacterium
ATGGTGGCGCCCAAGGCGCCGGGCCATCGCGTGCGTGAAGTGTTCAAGGAAGGGTCGGGCGTGCCGGCCCTGGTCGCCGTCCACCAGGACGCCAGCGGCAAGGCGATGGCCAACGCGCTGGCCTACGCCAAGGGCATCGGCAGCACCCGCGCCGGCGTGTTGGAGACCACCTTCGGCGAGGAGACGGAAACTGACCTCTTCGGCGAGCAGGCCGTG
>DMQJ01000291.1:3006-8914 GCA_003455715.1 Acidimicrobiaceae bacterium
AGCAGGCCGTGCTCTGCGGCGGCGTCAGCGAGCTGGTCAAGGCCGGTTTCAACACGCTGGTCGAGGCGGGCTACCAGCCGGAGATCGCCTACTTCGAGTGCATGCACGAACTCAAGCTGATCGTGGACCTGATGTACCAGGGCGGCCTGAGCTACATGCGCTACAGCATCTCCGACACGGCGGAGTGGGGCGACTACAAGAGCGGCCCGCGCATCATCACCGACGAGACCCGCGAGACCATGCGCCAGATTCTGGCCGACATCCGCAGCGGCGCCTTTGCCGAGGAGTGGATGGACGAATACCATGCCGGCGGCAAGGTCTTCTATGACCGGCGCAAGGCGGAGCAGTCTCAACAGATCGAGACGGTGGGTAAGGGTCTGCGGCGGATGATGACGTTCCTGAATGCCAAGGAAGTCAATTAATTGTCAATTGTTGATTGCTAATTGTTAATGGGCAATGGGCGGTCTCGACCNNTATTTCGAGTGCCTGCACGAGGTGAAGCTCATCGTCGACCTGATGTATGAAGAGGGCATCGCCGGCATGCGCTACAGCATCTCCGACACCGCCGAGTACGGCGACGTCACCCGCGGCCCGCGCATCGTCACGCCGAAGACCAAGGCGGAGATGAAGAAGGTGCTGAAGGAGATCCAGACCGGCAAGTTCGCCAAGGAGTGGGTGGCCGAGAGCGAAGCTGGTCGCGAGAACTTCAAGCGGCTGCAGGACGAGGGCAAGGCTCACCAGATCGAAGAAGTGGGCGCCCGTCTGCGCGGCATGATGCCGTTCCTCGGCGCTGGCAAGCAGAAGGTTGCCGACGTCAGCGGCGGCTGAGTTGCAGAGGCTCGGCCCCCTGCCGAGCTGAACACGGCTTCTGGGGCTGGTTCGTTGCGGATTCCGCATCGAACCAGCCCCAGTTGCGCGTGAGGCGCCACGTTGCCGAGTGGCTGGACGGTGCGGCTCGAGGGCTACCCTCTCGGCCGTGGGGGAGCGGGGGTTCGCGCACGTACCAGCGCTTGACGGGCTGCGGGCAGTGGCGGTCGCGGCCGTGCTCGCATTCCACTCGGGCTTCGGCTGGGCGAGCGGTGGGTTCCTCGGAGTGTCACTGTTCTTCACCCTGTCGGGGTTTCTCATCACCTCGCTTCTGCTCGATGAACACACCCGGCGGGGGAGGGTGGCACTGGCGGCGTTCTTCGCCCGCCGGGCCCGGCGACTGCTTCCCGCTGCACTGCTCTGTGTGGCATTCGTCTTGGCGGTTGCCGTGTGGTGGGGGCCGGGTCAGCGCGAGCAACTGCCCGGCGACGCGGTGTCGGCCTTGTTGGGGGTCGCCAACTGGCGCTTTCTCGCTGGTGAGGCGGCGTATCAAGACCTCTTCGTTGGCGGCCCGAGCCCGCTGGCGCACTTCTGGTCGCTCTCGATCGAGCAGCAGTGTTACGTGGTGTTGCCGTTGGTGGTGGTGGCCGCGCTCCGAGGTGGGCGTCGCGTGGCGTTCGCGGTGCTGGTTGGGCTGCTCAGCCTGGCAGTGATCGCCACCTGGATCACCTCAGACCCCGACACCGTCTACCAGGGCACCCACACCAGAGCGGCCGAGCTACTGGCTGGTGCAGTAGTGGCCGTGTGGCTGGCCGGTCGCAGTTCGCGCCGCGTTCAGCGCGCGAATCACGTCGATGGCGGGAGCAGCGTGGTTCCCGAGTGGGTGGCGGGCGTCGGGCTGACGGTGTTCGTGGCCGCGGTGGTGGGCACCGGGTTGCGCACCGACTGGCTCTATCGGGGTGGGCTGGCGGGCGCAGGCGTGGTGTGGGCGGCGCTGATCGCCGGGCTGTTGGGAGGTGCCAGCCGCTTCGGCGTGACGAAGCTGCTGGGGCGGGCGCCACTGGTGTGGGTCGGCCGAGTCAGCTACGGCATCTACCTGTTCCACTGGCCGGTGTTCCTCCTCATCACCCCTGCTCGGCTCGGCACCGATGGCCCGGCGTTACATCTCGTCCGCTACGCAGTCACCGCCGTCCTGGTGGCGGCATCGTTCGTGATGGTGGAGGAGCCGATCCGTCGTCGAAGGGTCCTCACCGGCTGGCGCTTCGCCACCCTGGCGCCCTTGGCCACCGCCCTGTTGGTGCTGATGGCTACCCTGGCGGTGCCAGCGCCCAACTACTCGCGTACCGAACAGCTTCTGGCGGCCGGCGACGACGGCCCACTTGTGTTCGAAGCGCCGTCTACGCCAGGCGCGTCGAGCGCTCAGGTGACGTCCACCACGGCGCCACCACCCGTTGCGCTCGTGGTCGGTGGTGGCGATCGCCCGGTCGAGGAACTGGAGGCGGCCGGCTTCGAGGTGATCGAGGGTCCGCAGCCCGGCTGCGCGCTGGTGCCTGGCGTGGAGTTGCAGCTTCCCGACGGCCGCGAGGTGCCTGCCGGGGAGTGCATGCCAGCGGTGAGGGCGTGGCGCGACCTCCGCGACAAACAGTTCGATGTGGTGGTCATCGCAGTCGCCGATCTGGATGCTGCGGTCGTGCGCTTCGCGGGCGACGAGGGTTTTCCCGCCGATGAACCGGCCGAGCGGGCGCGGCGCGCGCAACGAGTGGAGGATGGCATCCGGGCGGCAATCGCGAGCCTGGTGGAGTCGCAGACGCCGGTCGTTGTGCTCGATGGCTCCACAGACGGTGCCGCTGGCGAACGATTGCGCAAGGCGGCGGTGCGTCTCGGGGTCGATCTGCACCTCACCACGTCGGCGATCGACGCCGCGTCCACGGCCCGCGACCTCGTCGGCCGGTCATCCTCCGACACCCCGGTGGTGCTGGTGCTCGGCGACTCCACATCGCTCGATCTCGCCCAGGCGCTCCACGACGGTGCCGACGGACGGCTCCGCGTGGTGTGGGCGGGCGCGAACGGGTGCCCCTTTGCCGCGGTGGAGGCGACGCGGCCGTCGTCTGACCGCGAGTGGACGGACGCGACATGTCCTGACCGGACGGAGGTGCTGCCGCCACTGCTCGCCACCCATGCGCCCGACCTCGTGCTGGTGGTGAGCGGCCCCACGGAACTCGGCGAGCATCGCTATCCGGGCAGTAGCGAGGCCGCTGTGGTGGGCGACCAGGCGTCGGCCCGTGCGCAGGATGCAGCCCTCGCTCAACTCGTTGCGTTGGTGGGGCCGACGACACCGGTGGTGTTCGCTACTGCGCCACCGATCACCGCTGGTGGATGGGCGAGCGACGAGATGGCCGACCCTGGGCGCCTCGCGGCGTGGAACGCCGCCATCGACCGCCTTGCGGCCGCTCCCGGCGACTCGGTGGTGACATGGCCCTACGCAACTGCGCTTGCCGACTACGAAGCTGCGCATGGCAACATCCGTCACGACGGGGTCCACCCCGACGTGGATGCCCTCACCGAGTTGGCGCGCACACGGTTGGTCGACGAGCTGCTTGCCCTGCTGCCCAACCGCTGAATCCCGACTTGCCCGGTCGGATTTCGGCGGCTAGGGTGCCGCCCCTATGAGCAACACCTGGGGTTTCGAGACGCGTCAGATCCACGTCGGGGGCGAGCCCGACACCGCCACGGGCGCCCGTGCCGTACCCATCTACCAGACCACCAGCTTCGAGTTCCGCGACGCTGCACACGCGCAGAACCTGTTCGCGCTGGCCGAGATCGGCAACATCTACACCCGCATCATGAACCCCACCCAGGGTGCGCTCGAGGCCCGCATCTCCAGCCTGGAGGGCGGCGTCACCACCGCCGTTGGCCTACCGGGCGCGCTCGTGGTGAGCAGCGGCCAGGCTGCCGAGACGCTGGCCATCCTCACCCTTGCCGAGAATGGCGACCATGTCGTCGCCAGCCCTTCGTTGTACGGCGGCACCTACAACCTGTTCCACTACACCCTGCCGAAGATGGGTATCGAGGTCACGTTCGTCGACGACCCGCACAACCTCGAGGAATGGGCCGCTGCCATCCGCCCGAACACCAAGGCGTTCTATGGCGAGGTGTTGGCCAACCCGCGCAATGACGTGTTCGACATCGAGGGTGTCAGCAAGGTGGCCCACGACAACGGCATCCCGCTCATCGTCGACAACACGGTGCCCACGCCCTACCTCATTCGTCCGTTCGAGTGGGGTGCCGACATCGTGGTGCACAGCCTCACCAAGTTCGCGGGCGGTCACGGCACCAGCATCGGTGGCGCCATCATCGATGGTGGCACCTTCGACTTCGCCGCCAGCGGTCGATTCCCCAACTTCACGGAACCCGACCCCAGCTACCACGGCCTGCCCTACTTCCCGGCGCTGGGGCACGGTGCCTTCATCATCAAGGCCCGCGTGCAGATGCTGCGCGACCTGGGCATGGCCATCTCGCCGTTCAACGCCTTCCTCATCCTGCAGGGTCTGGAGACGCTGAGCCTGCGGATGGAGCGTCACTGGGAGAACGCCGACAAGGTCGCCAAGTTCCTGGCCGCTCACCCGCAGGTGGAGGCTGTGTCGTACGCCGGTCTGGAGACCAGCCCGTGGCACGAGCGGGCCAAGAAGTACGGCGGTGGCAAGGGCTACGGCAGCGTCCTCGCATTCGACATCAAGGCTTCGGAAGGCAGCACGGCACGCGAGGCCGGGCAGAAGTTCGTGGAAGCGCTGCAACTGCACAGCCATGTCGCCAACATCGGCGACGTGCGCAGCCTGGTGATTCACCCGGCCAGCACCACGCACAGTCAGCTCACCGCCGAGGAACAGGAGAGCACCGGCGTGCGGCCGGGCTTGGTGCGTCTCAGCGTCGGCCTGGAGAGCATCGACGACATCCTCGCCGACCTCGAGTTGGGCTTCGCCGCCGCCAAGTAGGCGAGGTCAACTCTCGACGCGAGAGTCGCGGCGCAGCAGAGCGTTCAGTTCGCCGAGCGCCTTGGCGCTACCCATTGCCACCAACACTTCGTCGGCGCGCAACGGCTCGTCGGCCTCGTGCCAACGGCGAATCTCGCCATCGCGCCGCAACCCCAGGATGTGCACGCCTTGGGCGGCCTGCATCAACCTGCGCAGGTCGAGGCCTTCAGCCTGCGAGTTGGCGCCCACCTCCACCTCCTCCACCCGCATGTCGGTGCCCGCAATGGGCACCACACTGTGCACCTCGGCGTCGAGCGCGATGGCGGTGAGGTTGGTGCCCACGCTTTCGTACACGGGCACCACCTCGCTTGCTCCCGCCCGCAGGAGGCGGTTGCGCCACGACACGTCGGTGACCCGGGAGACGATGCGCAGGTCGGGCGCCATCGACCGCGCAGTGAGCGCGACGACGGCGTTGGATGGGTCGTCGAGGCTGGAGATGAGGGCGGCAGCGCGAGCGACCCCTGCGTGACGCAGGACGGTGGCGTCGCGGGCGTCGCCAAGCAGGAAGACGGCGCCAAGCGCGAGCACAGCGTCTTCTCGGCTGGCGTCGGTGTCGATCACCTCGCACGCTGATCCGCCGCGCAGTGCGGCTTCGGCGGCTGCTCTGCCCACCCGGCCGAACCCGGCGACGATGACATGGTCCGACAGGTGCTCGCGCATCTGCGCCCTCCTTCGGTTGCGAATCGCGGCCTTCACATCGCCGGTGACGATGAGCGCGGTGATGCTGGCTGCGGAGTACACGAACACGGTGAAGCCGGCAAGGATGACACCCATCGTCCAGGTACGACCCCACCGGCTGAGTTCGTCGATCTCGCCGTAGCCCACGGTGAACACGGTGATGACCGCCATGTAGGCCGCGTCGAACCATCCCCATCCATCGATGAGCACATAGCCCGGCGAGGCAACGGCCACGGCGGCCACGGCCGCCGCCAGCGGGCCGCGCACTCCCTGCCAGATGAGGCGCAACGGCCCGGCTGCGACGTGCCCGTCCAACTCCATCGCGGCGGGTATGGGGCGTGCCGGGGGGACCGCACAGGGTACGCCAGCCCGCCGACAGCGCCCGATAGCCC
>DMQJ01000247.1:0-5221 GCA_003455715.1 Acidimicrobiaceae bacterium
GATGGGGGAGGGGCGCGACGCGAGGGGGGCCGGGCGCGGTTGGGGTGTGCGGGTCCCCGTCGATGCGCTGCAGCACGAACCGGGCCGCGGCCTCACCCGCCGGCGTGCCCAGGTCGCGCAAGCGTTGCGCGTCGTCGGCCGACAGGGCGGCGCGGTGGGTGGCGTCGAGCGGCACCATGCGGATCGGCCGACCACAGTTGACGACGATCCTGGCGGCTTCGGGGTCGAGCCAGAAGTTGAACTCGCCCGACGCCGACCGGTTGCCCACGTGGTGTGCGCCGCCCATGATGACGATCTCGGGGATTGCCTCGAGGATGCGTGGCTCCTTCTGGATGGCCATCGCGATGTTGCTCAGGGGCCCCACGGGGCACAGCACGATGTCGCCGTCGGAGGCCAGGTAGGTGTCGATCAGCCAGTCGACCGCATGCTGAGGTTGCAGCACCGCACCGTGCGACACGGGCGGCAGGTCGAGCAGGTTGCCGTGCACGGTGGACGCCATGCCCAGGTCGGCCTGCGGGCGCGCAATCGGCCGGTCCACCCCGCGGTACACGGGGATGTGCGGCATGCCGATCCAGTCGAATACCCGCAGTGTGTTCTCAGTGGTGTAGTCGAGCGTGGTGTTGCCGTTCACCGTGGTGGCCCCGACGAGCTCGAGGTCGGGCGACAGCGCAGCGGTCATCAACGCCACCGCGTCGTCAGTTCCGGTGTCGACATCGAGAATCACCTTGGTGGCCATGGCGCCAGCCTCGCACAGCCGTTGGTCTCGTCCGCCCACCGGACTGCTGCGCTCAACGTCGAGCCTCGTGTTGTCGGCCCTGGGCGCACTCCTTGCGGCTTCGCTCGTCACTGGTAAAGCTGAGGCCATGCAGATTCGCAGCGAAACGATCACCTCACCGAGTGGCCCAATGGGTCTGCACGTCGTGCACCCCGACGGTGATGGGCCGTTCCCGGTCGTGGTCTTCTTCCACCACGGGCCTGGCCTCGACGACGGCTCGAAGGACACGATGGCTCGCATCGCGGCGTGGGGTTACTACGTCATCACCCATGACCGGTACCACCGCGCCGAGCCGTGGTACACGATGAAGAGCCGCGAGCAGGACGAGATCCAGAAGATGTTCGGCCTAGTGCTCGGCACCAGCGAGGCCGAGGTGGCCGAGGATCTCGGAGCCGTTCTGGACTGGCTGCCCACCGACCCGGTCGCCGCTGGCGGCGCCATGGGTTGTATCGGTTACTGCATTGGCGCCCGCTCGGCGCTGTGCACGATCCGCGACCGCGGCGATACGTTTCGCGCCGGCGTCGGGCTCCACCCGTCCTTCTGCACCACCGACGCGCCGGATTCGCCCCACCTGGGCGTGCCCTCGTACACCGGATCGCTCTACATCGGGTTCGGCGCCGCCGACAAGATGCAACCCGCCTCAGCCAACATGGCGCTCATCGACGCAACGAATGCGCTCGCCAAGGGCAAGGCCGAGATCCACGACGGCGCCGACCACGGCTTCGGGGTCTACGGCGGGGCCTACCACGCCGCTGCCGCCGATCGGTCGTACGAGTGGGCGAAGACGATGTTCGACCGCGAGTTGCAGAGCTGACGACCAGCCAGACAGCGTCAACCCGGGCGTTCACGCACCGGATGCGTTGCCCAGTTGATTGAGTGCGGTGAGGTTGTCGGCGATACCTCGTTGACGGGCAACGCGGCCGTCGGAGGCGAAGGTGAAGAGGATCATCTCCTCGAACTCCACGCGGCGCCCGGTCGCAGGAAGTGGCCCCCAAGCGCCGTGCTGCGTGCCGGTGATGCGCAGGTGTACCGCCGCCTGGTCGCCCTCCACGACGATGGCCAACATCTCCTCGTGGTAGTCGGGGAAGGTCTCCCACGCTCGCTCGACCATGCCCTGCACGGCCTCCGAGCCTTCGCGGAGCGGCGCGAACGGCCGGTAGTCGGCAACGAAGTCAGGCGCGTACAACTCGTCGATCTTGTCGAACTGGCGGCCGTTCCACACCTCGTCGAACAGCCGCTCGATCACGTGCCGGTGACTCCCCATGGCGCGCCGGTCTACCACACCAACGGCAGACGAACAGCCTGCGACAATCCCACGCGTCCGCGGACGCGTGGAATGGCTCGGCGGCTTCCGTGTAACACCCCCTGATTAGGCTGATCGCGCGAGCGCGATCAAGGGCGCGATCGAGAGCGGGATCGAAAGCACGATGTTGGTCCGATGCACTCGTGTTCGACTGGCCATTGCCCTGGGGTCCTTCGCTGCGTTGGCCACGCGTCCGCGGACGCGTCCGGGAGGTCTCTCAGATGGCGACGACTTCGACGAGGTCGCCGAGGGCTCGGAAGTCATCCGGATTGCGGGTGGGCCTTGAACGAGCCGTTGCGGACCTCGACGAGGAGCGCAGCGACCGTTGATCGTGATCGATGCGTCGGTCCTCGCCGAAGTAGCGCCCATTGCCCGAAGCGGGCGACGTTTTCCAGCGATCAGATCAGGCAGATCTGGGTGGTCAATCAGGCGACGACTAAGTGATATGTCACGTCGAGGGCGAATCCGCCCTCTCCTCCCCAGACTCGCAAGTCGTAAGTTCCTGCCTCGAGGGCAGGGATCAGAACCCAGTCGCCGTTGAGTTGAACGGAGACCGGCCCGGTGACATCGGGGAACACTGGATTCCCTGCCACGGGCTCGATGGTGACGGGCGACGGCGACGCAACGTTGACAATTGCGAGGACCTCGCCGTCGAGCGTCGCGTTCTTGGACGCTGTGGAGCCGAAACCGCAGTCGCTGATCTGGACTCCGCACACTGCGTTGAGCACCGGGATCAATATGGGCGTTCCTTTCGGCAGCGTGCATTGGCGAGTCTCAGTGGTCCCGAATGACCCTGCAAGAAAGAAGACGTCGCTCGGCTGTCCTCGATGACAGTTCTCGCCGGTCGTGTCTACCACCGGATTCGTCGCCGTCGGCTCGCTGGCTGCCCACTGCCACCACCGACGTGTCAGCTCGAGATCCAGCTGCGGACTCTTCTGTCCGTTTGTTGTGTTCGCCGTACTGGAGCCGTCACTGCAGGCCGATAACGCGAGCAGGATCATCATTGCTAAGCCAAGCCGTGTCCGCACGGCGAGAAGAGTGCCTGATTAGGCGCTGCAGTGCAACGTGGCCCCGCGCACAGATCAGGGTGGGGAAGGAACGCCCTACGGGTACTGAACGAGTTGCAGCTGGTTGCCGTCAGGGTCGGCGATGGTGGCGAGTGTGCCGCCCCAGCTCTGCACCTCTGGCGCTCCGACGACGTCGACGGTGTCGGCCAGACCCAGAAGCGCCAACCGGATGTCGTCGACGGCGAGTGAGAGACCGGTGAAGCGGCCGATCAGTACATCGGCGGCGATGTAGGAGTCGTCGTCGACGGGCTCGAGCACGAGGTCGGCACCGGCGTCGAACACGACATAGCCGGAAGCTGGACCACCCGCGGTGGGCTCGGTGCCGAGGAGTTGTCGGTACCACGCGGCGCTCCGAGTGAGGTCGGTGACGAAGATGCGGGCAGCAGCCAATCTCATGCGCGGATGGTACCGAGCACGGCACACTGCGAACACGACGACCTAGGGTCCGAGAGATGAACGAACTCACTCGTGGTCACGTCGCCGACGCCGCGGCGTACTTCGGCCGGTGGCTCGAGTTTCGGCTCGGCGCCGAGCGTGTGCCCGGCGTGCAAGCCGCGGTGCTGCACGGCGACGAGGTAGTGCTGTCCGTCGCTCACGGCGTGGCCGACGTGTCGACCGGCGAACCACTCACCGACGGCCACCTGTTCCGCATCGCGTCTCACTCGAAGACCTTCACGGCCACCGCGGTGATGCAGTTGGTGCAAGCAGGGTCGCTGCGCCTCGACGACCGAGTCGGCGAGTTGATCGTCGAACTGGCGTCGTCGCCGATCGCCGCAGTCACCGTTCGCGAGTTGCTGTCGCATGCGGGTGGCGTGGTGCGCGACGGAAGCGATGGCGACTTCTGGCAGCTCGATCGGGCCTTCCCGGATCGCGCCGAACTGCTGCAGATCGCCGCCACCGACTCCGCCGTGCTCGACCGCAACGAACGCTTCAAGTACTCCAACATCGGGTACTCACTGCTCGGGCTCGTCATCGAGCAGGTGTCGGGCACGCCGTACCGCGACTACATCGTCCGACACGTCATCGAGCCGCTCGGCCTGACCAACACCGGGCCCGATCTCGACGAGGCTCGCCGAGCCGACTACGCGGGCGGCCACACGGCCCTCGCCTACGCCGACCAGCGCATCCCCATCGAGCACATCGACACCGGAGCGATGTCGTCGGCCACCGGCCTGTACTCCACGGCCTCCGACCTGGTGCGCTACGCCGCAGCGCACTTCGACGGCGACCACCGTCTTGTCGGTGCCGACGCCAAGCGCCAGATGCAGCACGGTGAGTGGAAGATCGACGGCACCGAGGCCGAGTACGGGTTGGGGTTCGAGATCGTCACCATCGGCGGCCGCCGAGTGCTGGGCCACGGCGGCGGCTACCCCGGGCACATCACCCGCACCTACTTCGACCCCACCGACCGGCTCGCAGTGAGCGTGCTCACCAACGCCATCGATGGCCCGGCACTTGCCATGGCCACGGCAGCGATCAAGCTGATCGACCTCGCCCGCGGCAGCGAGCCCGACCCTGCGGCCACGAACGACGGAGCCATCGACCTGCAGTCGT
Source organism: Acidimicrobiaceae bacterium (assembly GCA_003455715.1). Lineage (GTDB taxonomy): Bacteria > Actinomycetota > Acidimicrobiia > Acidimicrobiales > Ilumatobacteraceae > UBA668. The sequence continues at coordinate 4,700 of DMQJ01000247.1, forward strand.
TCTGCGGCAGGTTCGCCACCGTATGGGGCGTGTACGACATCGCCCTCCTCGGCGGCCGGCTCTACCAACTCTCGCCGAGCCTGGTCGACCCGACGGTGGCGCCGACACGCCTCGACGTGATCGACGGCGACACCCTGCGCATCGCCGACACCGCGGGCTACGGCTCACGCGGGGAACTGATGACGTTCGACCGACACCCCGACGGGTCGGTGCGCTCGGTGCGCGGCGGCAGCGGTTCGCTCGCCCACCCCTTCGACGAGTTCCGTGCCGCCATCGCCGCCCGAACCCAGGTCACGCTCGGAGCCCCCGTCCGCCCGTAGACGGGAATGCCGACCACTTCGATAGCGTTTCACCCCATCGTGCGTCGGGTCGCCATGCTTTCGCTCCACACGTCGCCGCTCGCCCAACCGGGCTCGGGCGACAGTGGTGGCATGAACGTGTACGTGCGCGAGATCGTGTCGGCGCTGGCCCAGGCGGGCCACGAGTGCACCACCTTCACCCGCCGCACCCGCGCCGACCAGC
>DMQJ01000247.1:5400-5891 GCA_003455715.1 Acidimicrobiaceae bacterium
CCCGCCGCACCCGCGCCGACCAGCCCGACGTGGTGTTCGTCGAACCCGGCCACCGAGTGGTGCACATCGACGCCGGCCCGTACGACCTGGCCAAGGACGACCTGCCCAACGTGCTCGGCGAGTTCGGCGACGCGGTCATCGACCACCTGAAGAACGAGTTCCCGGCCGACATCGTGCACGCCAACTACTTCCTCAGCGGGCTGGTGGCGCACCGCATCAAGCACGAACTCGACCTGCCGTTCGTCACCACCTTCCACACGCTCGCCAAGGTGAAGGCCGAGGGTGGCGACCACGAGAGCCAGTGGCGCCACGATGCCGAAGCCGAGATCGTCGGCTGCGCCGATGCCATCTGTGTGAACTGCTCGGAGGAAGAGCACCAGTTCCGGCGCCTCTACGGCCACCCCCGCGGGGGCATCGAGATCGTCGCCCCCCCCGCCGGGCGCGCCCTCTTTCCGCCCGGCGACCGCGGTCGCGGCCGCCCCCCCCCCCCC
>DMQJ01000169.1:0-2382 GCA_003455715.1 Acidimicrobiaceae bacterium
GACACGACGGTGGTCGAAGCGAACGTGTCGTATCCGTCGGACTCGTCGCTGCTGGCGAAGGGTGTCGCGCGGATGGCGCGCTCGGTGCAACGTCTGAAGGCGGTGGGGTTGGCGTCGCGGACGAGGTTCTCGAACCGGACGCGCAGCGTGCAGTCGCGGGCGCGGTCGATCAACGCGAACCTGCGACGCCGCAGCGACGACAAACTCGTCGAGGTCCGCCGGATCAACGGTGAGCTCGCTGCGATCGCAGAGCATGCGGTGCGCCAGGCCGAGCGGGTGGTCCGAACGCCCGCCGCAAGCTCGCATCGAGCAGCCAGCCATGCGGGCGGGCTCGTGTCGAGATCAACCGGTTGGAACAGCTCGCCGAGCGGACTCGCAAGATCGCCGCCCAGTGCCGCCAACGCCTAGCCGGGACAACGCCGGACGGTGCGACGCGGGTCGTGTCGTTGCATGATCCCGACGCGCGGCCGATCGTGAAGGGCCGCCTCGGTCGTCCGGTTGAGTTCGGCTACAAGGCACAGATCGTCGACAACGAAGACGGCATCATCGTCGACCACAACGTCGAGCAAGGCAACCCGGCCGACGCACCCCAGCTCGTCCCGGCGATCGAGCGCGTGAAGCAGCGCACCGGCCGGGCGCCGCGGGCTGTGACCGCCGATCGCGGCTACGGCGACGCCGGTGTCGAGAACGACCTGCGTGATCTCGGAGTGCGCTACCCGGCGATCCCGACGAAGGGCAAACCCAACGCGGCGCGTCGCCAGGTCGAGCAACGACGAGCATTCCGCCGACTCGTCCGATGGCGCACCGGCAGCGAAGGGCGCATCAACTGCGCGAAACGCGACTTCGGCCTCGCCCGCACCCGCTACACCGGCATCGAAGGCGCCCGAACCTGGTGCGGCCACGGCGTGTTCAACCACAACCTCGTCAAGATCGCAGCCCTCACCGACACCAACTGACCGACCGACACCCAGCACGAACCGTGACCGTTCGCCACCGGTCCGAGAGCCACCGACCGAGCACCACGACGCTCCAGCGCCACCTACTTCTTCAGGGCGAAGTAGCTAGGTATAGCTAGGACTCGCAAGCCAGGGCCGCTAGCGCAAAGGCCTGCGGCCGCGTCACAGTGGTAACTCCCGCGCAAGAACTCGCGCCGCGACAAGCCAACCACGCGGTTACCGCAATCGCGATGCCGCAACTGTGCTGGCGGGATCCACCTCCAGGAACCAACGAGAATCCGCCGATTCGGAGGAAGGCCAACCGAACCCGGCGCGGCACAATCGGGGTCGTCTTCTCCGACATCCCGCTCGATGGTCGGCGTCGACACAAGGCAACTGGCAACGACCTCGCTCCTCCGCTCGGAACGAAGTCACGGTCCGGGGCGGGCCCCGCATGGTCGCCCCGGACCGGCCGGTTGCCGCACCGGCAGGTCCGATCCGGTAGCCGGCAGACTCGGCGCATCGCCGGGCAGAATGGTGTCCTGCCGGAGTTCCGAGAAACCCGACACCGGTTCCTAGCATTGGGACCTCGCGCGTGCGATCCAGCCCCCTGCAACTGCCAGCCCAAATGCGGTACCGGCAACAATCGCACCGACCAACACCCGCTGAGACTCGTACAGCCAAGTCAACACGAGGGCAACTAAGGCTGTGAGCACCATCTGCAGGGTTCTCGTCGTCGTTGAGCTGGTGCGGCTTGCGTGATGCTTGCCGGTGTGGGCCGCGACGACGGCTGCGGTGTGGGTGTGCTTGTGCGGGTCGACACCGATGACGATGTCGACGGTGTCTGCGAGGATGGTCATGACGCTGTCTCCTTGATCGAGGTGGTGTTGCGGTTTCGGTCGATCTCGGGCTGCGACAGATCTGTGATGGGACACGCCAGCGCAGTTGCTATGCGTCAGCGGTCAAGCTCCTGATCAGGTCAACGGGCTCCGGGATGGGCCGGGTCCGGTGCGCGTCGTCGACAAGTCCTATTGAAGGCAGCAGTGCGCCAATGGAGTCACGGGTCAGACGACACGACACCGAACAGAACCGAACCACGGCTGTCAACGACGCTCGAAAACTGGTCAGTAGCGACGGTCGAAAAGTGAACACTCGAAGATTGGAGAGTGATCACTTTGGAAGATTGGGCGTTGATTCGCAGGTTGTCGGCGGAGGGGGTGCCGAAGGCTCAGATCGCTCAGCGGTTGGGGATCTCGCGCACGACTGTGGTGAGGGCGGTGATGTCGTCGGCGCCACCGAGGTATGAGCGGGCGCCGGTGGTGACGTCGTTTGCGCCGTTCGAGGCGCGGGTGCGGGAGTTGCTGGCCGAGTTTCCGGAGATGCCGGCAACGGTGCTTGCGGAGCGGGTTGGCTGGTCGGGGTCGATCACGTGGTTCCGCGACAACGT
>DMQJ01000169.1:2577-2765 GCA_003455715.1 Acidimicrobiaceae bacterium
GATCACGTGGTTCCGCGACAACGTGCGTCGGTTGCGACCTGAGCATCGCCGTCCGGATCCGGCTGATCGGCTGGTGTGGGCGGCGGGTGATGCTGCGCAGTGCGATCTGTGGTTCCCGCCGAAGCGGATCCCGCTCGAGAACGGCGCGACTGCGTTGCTGCCGGTGTTGGTGATGGTCGCTGCGCACT
>DMQJ01000283.1:0-515 GCA_003455715.1 Acidimicrobiaceae bacterium
GGTGGCAGTGGACGAGTTCGCCGTGCAAGGCCGAGCCGGCAAGGGCGTGCGCGCAACCGCCAGCGGCGGCAAGCAGGGCCCGCTGGTGGCCGTGTGCACGGTGCCCGAGAACGCCGCCACGGTGTTGGTGCGCGCCGCCGACGGCTCGGTGGTGGAGGTCAATGTGGGTGCCTTCCCGCAGGTGGCCCGCGACGGCGCCAGCGGCAAGATCCGCAACTTCGATGGTGTCGTCACCGCCTTCCTCGAGTGACCCCTTCCCTAGGATGAGCGCACCATGAGCGGCCCGTCCTTGTTCGACTTCGACCAGCCCGAGGAGGGCAACGGCGGGCTCGATCTCGGCGGGCTCAACCCCGACCAGCTCGACGCAGTCGTCCACGATGGCGGCCCGCTGCTGGTGGTGGCGGGCGCAGGTTCGGGCAAGACACGTGTGCTCACGCACCGCATCGCCCACCTCGTGCACGAGGGGGTGCCGCCGTCGGCCATCCTCGCCATCACGTTCACCAACAAGGCCGCCG
>DMQJ01000283.1:730-2996 GCA_003455715.1 Acidimicrobiaceae bacterium
CACGTTCACCAACAAGGCCGCCGACGAGATGAAGCACCGCGTGGCTGCGCTGGTGGGGCCGCGTGTGAAGGCGATGTGGGTGTGCACGTTCCACGCCGCGTGCGTGCGCATCCTGCGCGCCCACGGCGAGGCGCTCGGCTATCCGCGCAACTTCAGCATCTACGACCAGAGCGACGCTCAACGCCTCACCGGCTACATCATCCGCGACCTTGCGCTCGACGCGAAGCGGTTCCCGCCCCGGGCCGCGCATGGCCAGATCAGCCTGTGGAAGAACGAGTTGGTGAGCCCCCAGCAGGCGCAGTCCAAGGCCGCGAACCCGTTCGAACGCAAGCACGCCGAGATCTACACCGAGTACCAGGCCCGCCTCGCCAAAGCCGGGGCGATGGACTTCGACGATCTGCTGATGAAGACCGTCGAGTTGTTCCGCACTCACCCCGACGTGCTGGCCCACTACCAGCAACGCTTCCGCTACGTGCTCATCGACGAGTACCAAGACACCAACCAAGCGCAGAACGAGATCGCGCTGGCGCTGGCCGCGGGCCACGAACAGATCACCATCGTTGGTGACCACGACCAGTGCCTGCCACCCGGCACGATGGTGCGCACCCCGGCCGGGGAAGTGCCAATTGAATCGGTGTGCGAGGGCGACGTCGTGCTCGGAACCGGTGGGCACCTCGAGCTCGAACCCGGAACTGTCCGAACGGTCAAGGAAGGGTGGTACCGCGGCCCCGTTGTGCGTGTGAGCGTGGAGGGGGCCGAAGTTGTCGGTACACCTCACCACCTCGTGCCTGCCGACAGTTCCGTCGACGGGCCAACCGTCGACCCCTACGTCGAACTGGCCATGTTCGCGACCGCGGGCGCGCACCGCGTTCGGGCGCGTTCCCTTGCACGAGTCGGCGGCGGCGATGGCTCTGCGGGCGCGCCGTTCGACGCCAGCTTCAAGGACTATGCGGCGGCGCTCCGGGAGGCACACCGGGTGGCCGATGTCGGGGGCTTCCACTTGCGCCGCAGGGCCATGATCGAGCACAAGACCTACGATCTCACCCCGCTTTCGCACCTTCATCCAGGTATGACTGTCTTGGTCGAGGTTGAGGGTCGCCTTGCTCCGATGCCGGTGCTAGCAGTTGAGCAAGAGTGGTACGACGGTCCGGTGTACGACCTCGAAGTCGGCCCGACGCACCACTACGTCGCGAACGGACTGCTGGTGCATAACAGCGTGTACGGGTGGCGTGGCGCCGATGTGCGCAACATCAGCCAGTTCGAGGATGCGTTCGACGACGTCACCACCATCGTCCTCGACCAGAATTACCGCAGCACGCAGACCATCCTCGACGCGGCCAACGCGGTCATCCGCAACAACCCCGACCGCAAGGACAAGCAGTTGTGGAGCGAACTCGGTGGTGGCGACCGCATCGTGCGCTACCACGCCGAAGACGAAGGCGACGAGGCCACGTTCGTCGCCCGCACCATGCAGACCCTCCACCGCGAGCGCCGCGGCATTTGGAAAGACATGGCGGCCTTCTACCGCACCAACGCGCAGAGCCGGGTGCTGGAAGAAGCGCTGATGCGCTTCGGCATCCCCTACAAGGTGGTCGGCGGCACCCGCTTCTACGACCGGCGTGAGATCAAAGACGCGATGGCCTACCTGCGGGCGGTGGTGAACCCGGCCGATGAGGTGAGCGTGAAGCGCGTGCTCAACGTGCCCAAGCGCGGCGTGGGGGAAGGCAGCATTGCCAAGCTCGACGCAGTGGCCAATGCGGAGGGCATCACGCTCGTCGAGGCCATGCGCCGCCCGCTGGAAGCTGGCCTTACCGGCCCGGCCGCCCGCGGCGTGGAACGTTTTGTCGCCCTGCTCGACGAACACGCGGCGCTGCTCGCCGCCGACCCCGACGCCACGGGCCCCGGCGACCTCCTGCAACAGGTGCTGGAGGCGTCGGGCTACCTCGCCGAGTTGGAGGCCGAGGAGAGCGTGGAGGCCGCGGGTCGGTTGGAGAACATCGGTGAGCTCATCGGGTCGGCCCGCGAGTTCACCCGCATCGACGAGTTCCTCGAACAGGTGAGCCTGGTGGCCGACACCGATGAGATCGACGACGACGACCGGGTCGTGCTGATGACTCTCCACAGTGCCAAAGGCCTGGAGTACCCCACGGTCTTCATCCTCGGCATGGAGGAGGGCGTGTTCCCGCACATCCGGGCGCTTACCGAACCGAGCGAAATGGAGGAGGAGCGTCGGCTTGCATACGTGGGCATCACCCGCGCCCAGCGC
>DMQJ01000283.1:3207-3503 GCA_003455715.1 Acidimicrobiaceae bacterium
GTGGGCATCACCCGCGCCCAGCGCCGCTTGTTCGTCAGCCATGCCTGGAGCCGGCAGTTGTTCGGCAATACCAACTACAACCCTCCGTCGCGTTTCCTCGACGAGATCCCCGCCGACCTGGTGGAACAGCAGGGTGCGGTGGGCGGTCGCAGCGGTTACGGGCGCCAGAGCTATCGCGACCGGATTGGCGGTGGCGGCTACGGCGGTGGCGGGGGTGGCCGGTTCGGGTCGCCGCCGCCGTATCGTCGGCGCGAACGCAGCGCCGACGACGAGCCCGGTCTCCAGCGCGACGCTCG
>DMQJ01000527.1:0-2217 GCA_003455715.1 Acidimicrobiaceae bacterium
TGGCCACGAAGGAGCGACTGGCTGCACACGGGGTTCCCGTACCGCCGACGCTTGCCCACTTCGCTACTCCCGCCGACACTGCAGCGTTCGACTGGGCCTCGTTGCCGTCGCAGTGGGTGATGAAACCTCAACGTGGAAGCCGCGGGCGCGGCGTGCTCGTGGTGGTCGGACGTGACGACCTTGGGTGGTGGCGAGCGGACGGAGGCCGGTTCACCGTCAGCGATGCGAGTCAGCACGCCGCTTCCATCCTCGACGGCGAATTCACCAGCGGCATCGCCGATGGGGCGATCGTAGAACCGCTCCTCGTCTCCCACTCGGCGTTGGCGGGGTGTGCGCCGGTGGGTCTGCCCGACGTTCGAGTGATTTGCCACCGCGGCAGCGCGCTGCTGTCGATGCTGCGCATCCCGACGATCGCCAGCGGCGGTCGCGGCAACCTGCATCAAGGTGGCATCGGCGCTGCGGTCGATCTCGAACTCGGAACGATCATCAGGGCCGTGCACATGGGACGGACGATCACCCACCATCCCGACACTGGGGCGATGCTCGTCGGACTCACCGTGCCGCTGTGGCGCGACGTGGTTGAAGCAGCGGCGGCCAGCGGCCCTGCGACCGGCCTGGGTTATGCCGGAGTCGACCTCGTGGTGGATGCGTCGTTGGGTGCCGTGGTGCTCGAAGTGAACGGCCACCCAGGTTTGGAGATCCAGAACGTGTGCGAGACGAGCCTGCAGCGACTGCTCTCGCACAGCGGGCGCGCCGGATCGGTCTAGGATTCCGCTCCACATCCCCCACGGAGGTCAACCCATGAGTTCCGGAGCCGTCATCGGCATCATCCTCGGCGCCATCGTCCTGCTCACCATCCTCACCGGCCTGCGCACCGTCAACCAGGGCACGGTTGCGGTCACCACCATCTTCGGTAAGTACCGCCGCACCCTGCGGCCCGGCCTCAACGTGGTGATTCCCTTCATCGAGAAGATCTTCCGCCGTATCTCGGTGCAGAACCGGGCGGTCGAGTTGCAGTTCCAGGCCATCACCAGCGACCAGGCCAACGTCTACTTCACGGCGATGATGGTGTACGGCGCCATCAACGAGGCCGAGGAGACCATCAAGAACATCGCCTTCAAGTTCGTCACCGAAAAGGACTTCCTCACGGCCCTCGTCCGCAGCGTGGAGGGCAGCACCCGCGGGTTCGTCGCCACCAAGCGCCAGGCGGAGATCCTCGGCCTGCGCGGCGAAATCGTCGCCGAGGTGAAGGACAACCTCGACCACGTCATCGAGACCTGGGGTTTCCATCTCATCGACCTGCAGCTCAACGACATCACCTTCGACCAAGCCATCACTACCTCGATGGCCCAGGTGGTGGCATCCAACAACCTCAAGGCCGCGGCCACCAACGAAGGCGACGCCCTGCTCATCCGCAAGACCAAGGAAGCCGAGGCCATGGGTACCGCCGTGCGTATCGAGGCCGAGGCCGAGCGCACCGCGGCCCAGCTTCGTGGCCAGGGTGTCGCGCTCTTCCGCGAAGAGGTCGCACGTGGTCTTGCCCAGGCGGCACGGCAGCTCGACGCCAACAGCGTCGACTCGTCGCTCATCCTGTTCTCGATGTGGACCGAGACCATCCGGCAGATGGCCGAGAACGGCCGTGGCAACGTGCTCTTCCTCGACGGCTCGCCGGAGGGCATGCAGAAGCAGATGCGCGACCTCATGGCAATGCAGCAGCTCGACGTGGTGGCAGACCAGCCCAAGTAGTCGGTGGGCGATAGGGTCGGGCCAGTGGAACTCGCAACAACCCTCCCGGCGCGCTGGTACAACGACCCAGGCGTGTGGCAGCGGGAGCGATGGCCGATCTTCGGCAGCAACTGGATTCACGTCGCCTACGACCATCAGCTGCGCAACCCCGGCGACTATGTCACCGAGAATCTGGCGGGGTGGCCCATCTTCATCCGTCGCAACGACGACGGCACGCTTCGAGCGTTCTACAACCTGTGCCCGCATCGCGCTGGCCCCCTGGTGTTCGAGGGTGAAGGATGCACCCGCAACCTGGTGTGCAAGTACCACGGTTGGGCGTTCAACGCCGACGGGCAATTGCTGAGCGCGCGCGACTTCGGTGCCGACGCGCCTGACGGTGTAGATCTCACCCAGGTGCAGGTGGCCTCATGGCGAGGAATGGTCTGGGTGTGCCTGAGCCCTACGGTTGCTCCGCTGCACGAGTGGCTCGGC
>DMQJ01000527.1:2422-2680 GCA_003455715.1 Acidimicrobiaceae bacterium
ACCCCCCCCGCCGAGTTGGCCGACGTGCCGCTGGAGACGTACCACTACCACAGCCGCAGCGTGCGCCGAGTTGCGTGCAACTGGAAGGCCTACGGCGACAACTTCCTCGAGGGCTATCACCTGCCCACCACACACCCGGCCATGAGCCGCGACGCCGATGCGATGAACTATCGGGTCGACTTCAAGGGCGACCGCCGATGGAACATTCACAGCATGCCGCCTCGCGACCGCAGCACATTCGGCGTGTTCGGCTACTTC
>DMQJ01000408.1:0-149 GCA_003455715.1 Acidimicrobiaceae bacterium
CTGGCAAGACCAGCACATCCTTCCCGAGGCGCTCCCCCACTTCGACTCCCTCTGGGTGGCCGATCACTTCTACGGTTTCGATGCGCGCACCGACCCCTTCCTCGAAGCGTGGACCACGATGACCTGGCTGGCAGCCCGCCACCCGCGGG
>DMQJ01000408.1:387-754 GCA_003455715.1 Acidimicrobiaceae bacterium
GGAGTTGTGCCACCACGTGCTCGGCGTGGGCTACCGCCCACCGGCGCTCACGGCGAAGATGGCCGCCACGTTGCAGTACCTCAGCGGCAACCGCTTCGTGCTCGGCATCGGGGCCGGCTGGCGCGACGACGAGTACGCCGCCTACGGCTACGACTTCCCTGCGCCCAAGGTGCGGTTTCAGCAGTTGGAGGAAACCATCACCATCTGCCGCCTGATGTGGACCGAGGACGAGCCCAGTTTCCAGGGCACGCACTTCTCCATCGACGGCGCCGCAGCACCGCCCAAGCCCGAGGTGCCGCCCAAGGTGTGCATCGGTGCGTCAGGTAAGCAGATCGGGCTGCCGATGATCGGCCGCCTCGCCGACATG
>DMQJ01000408.1:925-1118 GCA_003455715.1 Acidimicrobiaceae bacterium
ATGATCGGCCGCCTCGCCGACATGTGCAACGTGTGGTGGCGCGGCGACGACGACTGGGCCGAGCGCATGGCCATCATCGCCCGTGCCGCCGAGAAGGTCGGTCGCGACCCCAGCACCATCGAGGTGACGAGCACGGTCGAGAAGCCGCTGCCCGAAACCGATGCCGACAGCGAAGCCCTTGTGGAACTGTTGG
>DMQJ01000408.1:1399-6066 GCA_003455715.1 Acidimicrobiaceae bacterium
TGAGTGACGCGGCTGAGCTCAGCTCACTCCGCAGATGTCGAGGGCGAGGAGTGCCAGCGTGCGGGCAGTGGTGAACACTTCCTCGAGGGGCACCGACTCCTGCGGGCCGTGGGCCAGCATTGCGTCGCCCGGCCCGTACTGCAGGGTGGGGATGCCACCCAGCCCGGTGAGCAACCGCAGGTCGCTGCCGTAGGGCGCCGCGTACACGTCGAGCGGAGCCCCACCACTGGCCGTGTGGTGCACCGCCTGCACCCGCTGCACCAGGTCGCTGCTCTCCGGCAGGCTGCCGCTGGCGAACTGCCCGCCCCACCACTCCACCTCCACCGGGTGGGCACGCAGCCAGGTGTCGGCGGCGCACGCGTCGGCCACGGCTTCCTCCAGCGCGGCCCGCGCATCGGCGACGTCCTCGCCGATGGCTACCCCCATCCGCCCTTCGGCCACCAACAGATCGGGCACCGACGATGCCCAATCGCCGCAGCGAACGCTGCCGATGCTGATGGGATGGGCCAGCGGCCAACGCGCCGCCCGCGGGTCGACGGCAACGTGCCGCCGGGCCTCGAGGTCGGCGATGGCGTGCCACACCGGCCAGAACTTCTCGATTGCGCTCACTCCTTCGGTGCGACGCGCTGCGTGCGTGGCCTTACCACGTACGCGGAGGCGGAACGTGAGGGCCCCGCTGTTGGCGGGAATGATGTCCATGTCGGTGGGCTCGGCGATGACGCACGCATCGGCCCTCCACCCGCGCTGCAGCGTGGCATAGGTGCCCAGACCACCGTCCTCTTCGCCCAGCACGCTGGCCAGCAGCAGGTCGCCACGCAGGCGCACCCCGGCTTCACGAATCGCCCGCACCGCGAACACCGACGCCATCAACCCGGCCTTCATGTCGCATGTGCCGCGCCCGTACATGCGCCCCTCTCGCACCACGGCGTCGTACGGAGGTATCTCCCACGCGTCGGGGTCGCCCGTGGGCACCACATCGATGTGGCCGTTGAGCATCAGGTTGGCGCCGTCGCCGCTACCGGGCAGCCGACCCACCACGCCCCAGGCTTCACTGCGCTCCACCTCCATGCCGGGGAAGTCGTCGCGCGCCGTCAATGCCGCCAGGTCGACCTGCCAATGATCCACCTCCAGCCCGTATCCGCCCAACAGCCCAGCCATGTGTGCTTGCGCCTCGTTCTCGTCGGCGCATCCACCTTCGCTAGGAATGCGCACCACCGCGGCCAACTCGGCCACCAGTGGTTCGCGTAGCGCTTCCACCTGCTGCAACACACGTTCAGCAGCATCGGTGTGGTGACTCATGGTGTCGACCCCTCTCCTCAGAACCAGCCGCCGCGCTTGAAGCCGCGGTACATCAAGCCGACGATTCCGCCCATCACCCCGAGGACGAGTGGGTAGCCGTACGTCCAGTGCAGTTCGGGGAAGTGATCGAAGTTCATCCCGTACACGCCGGCGATGAGGGTGGGCACTGCGGCCATCGCCACCCAGGCGCTGATGCGCCGCATGTCTTCGTTCTGTTGCACCGAGATCTGCGCGAGGCTGGCGGTGAGCGCGGCGTCGAGCAGGTTCGACAACGACTGGATGCGGGTGACCGTTCGGTCGAGTTGGTCGGCGGCCTCATTGAGATCGGCCAAGGCAGCGTCGGGCATCTGCGAGCCCTTGTGGCGGATGAGCCGAAGCAACGGGTCTTGCAGCGAGTCGACCGCCACCAACAGTTCACGCACCTCGCGCTTCAGCTTGTAGAGACGCTTCACCGGTTGGAATCGGCTGTCGCTGAACACGTCGCGCTCGGCCTCCACCGAGTCGTTCTCGAACCCATCGAGCGCAGGGGCATAGTCGGCGATGACTCGGTCGATGATGGAAGCGAACACGCCCCACGGACCGTGCTGCAGTCCTTGCCCCGTGCGCTCCATCTCGGCACGCATGGCCGACAGCGGGCTCGCTTGGCCGTGCCGAACCGACAGCACAGCGTCGGGGCCAACCAGCACGGTCATCTCGCCGAGCACGATGTTCTCGTCGCGGTCGTCGTAACGCGCGGTGCGCAACACCAAGTAGGTGGTTGGCCCGTCGATGGACAGCACCGGTCGAGTGTGCGGCCTCAGCAACTCGGCGGCCGACACATCGTCGAGGTCGAGCAGGTCGCAGGCGCGCCCGAGTTCTTCCTCAGAGGGTATCCGCAGGCCAAGCCACACGAATCCACGGCAGTGATCGCGCCAACCGACGAGCGCCTCCAGGTCGGTCCACGTCTTCACCCGCTCACCTTCGAAGTACGCAGCGCAGTTCACGATCACGTCGTCAGTCTGCCGCACGGGCAACCCTCGGCACGGCTGTAGGCGAGAATGGTGGCGACGTCCCACTCCGCCATCCCGAAGGGTGTCGCCCATGACCACCTCCACTCCCCGCACCGCGCTCGTCACCGGCGCCACCGGCTACATCGCCCGTCAGGTGATCGTGCAACTGCTCGACGGCGGGCACACGGTGCGCGGCACGGCCCGCTCCACATCCTCGCTCGACCAACTCCGTGCCGACCTTACACCGCACCTCGCCGACCCTGCCGCCATCAGCCGGTTCTCACTCGTCGCCGCCGACCTCACCAGCGACGCAGGTTGGGCCGACGCGGTGGCCGGCTGCGACGTGGTGCATCACGTGGCCAGCCCGCTGCCGGCAGCCCCTCCGAAGCACGCCGACGAACTCATCGTGCCCGCGCGCGACGGCACCCTGCGAGTGCTGCGGGCAGCGTTGGCAGCAGGCGTGCAGCGAGTGGTGCTCACCTCGTCGATCGCAGCCATCCTGTACGGCGTCGACCGCCGCGGCCGCGTGTTCAGCGAGGCCGACTGGTCGAACCCCGACGGGCCGCGCATCGGCGCCTACGAACAGTCGAAGACCATCGCTGAACGAGCGGCGTGGGCGTTCATCGAGCAGGAAGCCGCGGGGCGGATGGAACTCGCCACGGTGAACCCGGGCCTCGTCATCGGCCCGATGATCGGCGACGCGATGAGCACCTCCAACGAAGCGGTGAAGAAACTGATGCGGCGCGAGTTCCCTGCCTGTCCCGACCTCACCTACGCCATCGTCGACGTACGCGATGTGGCAGCCGCCCACGTGGCTGCCATGAACGCTCCCGACGCCGCCGGGCAGCGTTACCTGTGTGCGCTCGACAGTCATTCGCTGCGCGACATGGCCGCCATCCTGCACGAGGAGTACGGACCCAGGGGATATCGCATCCCCACCGGCAAGCTGCCTGGTGTGGCCCTCCGACTGGTGGCACTGTGGGACAAGACGGCTGCCCTGGCACTCGGCGACCTGTCGAACCCGCAGCGGGTCGACAACGCCAAGGTCACGGCCCTGCTGGGTCGCCCGCTGCGCGATCTGCGCACCGCGACCGTGGCGATGGCCGACTCGCTCGAGCGGTACGGCCACGTGGCCCCGAAGCGCCCACCGAAGGCCACCTCCAAGGGCTGAGACACCGACCCCACGCAGCGTGTCCGGCACCGGGTTGGGTACTGTGGCGCCAGCACGACCCTGGGGAGGCACGCGCACATGTCCACCGACCACGAACAGCCCGTCTCCATCGGAGCCGCGCGCAGCCCTGGCCCGAGTGTGCAAGACCTTCATCGGGCCGACACCCGGCCCGTCCCGCGTGCACTGCTCGACGAGAGCTACGTGCCGCAGGGTGAGGCCGACGTTCCGAAGTCGCGTTACACGTCGGCAGCGTTCGCGGCATTGGAGAACGAGTTCATGTGGACCACCACGTGGCAGCTCGCATGTCTCGCCGACGAGCTTCGCCAGCCCGGCGACCACGTGGTGTACGACGTCGCCGATCAGTCGCTGCTGGTCACCCGCCAGCGCGACGGGTCCATTCGCGCCCATCACAACGCGTGCCTCCACCGCGGCACGAAGCTGCGCGACACCGACGGCCGCGTCGCATCGTTCCGGTGCCCCTTCCACGGTTGGCGGTGGGATCTCGACGGTTCGCTGGCCGAAGTGCCCGCGGCCTGGGACTTTCCGCACATCACGTGCGACCCCACTCGTTCGTGCCTGCCGGAGGCGCAGGTGGCCGAATGGCAAGGCTTCGTTTTCGTCAACCTCGACCCGGCCGCGCCTCCGTTCGAGGACGTCGCAGCGAAGCTCATCGACCACTTCAGCGACAGCTTCCGCTACGACAACCGCTACTGCACCTTCCACGCGGTGAAGGAGGTGCCCGCCAACTGGAAGGTGGTGATGGAGGCCTTCAGCGAGGGGTACCACAGCATCGCCACGCACCCGCAGATCGTCGAGTTCGCCGGCGATGCCAACAGCGAGTACAGCATCTGGCCCGACGACCCCTATGTCACCCGGTTCGTCAACGGCTTCGGCATCCAGAGCCCGCACCTCGGGCCGCTGAGCGAGCAGCAGATCCTCGACGCCTACCTCGCCTTCTCGCTGCGCATGCCGGCCAAGGCAGGCCAGCCGCCCGTCGCCGAGGTGGGCGACGGTCGCACGGCACGTGAGGTGGCGGCCGAACTGTTTCGTGCGGGCATGGGCGCCCGCTACGGGGCCGACCTGTCCGACTACTCCGACTCCGAAATGCTCGACGCCCACCTCTACCACCTGTTCCCCGCGTTCGCCCCGTGGGCGGGCATCGGCCAGCCGCTGGTCTACCGCTGGCGGCCCGGCCCCACCCCCGACAC
>DMQJ01000530.1:0-2407 GCA_003455715.1 Acidimicrobiaceae bacterium
GAATGCACACCGAAATGGTGCGGCCAGCTTTGGCCTCCACCAGTAGGTCGAGTGCGCACTCGTCGACTTCGAACGTGCGGACCGCATTCATCGCAACCTCCGTGACGCAGCGCGTGCGATGCGTTCGTAGCATCCACGGCCATGTTCCTGTACGGCGTCATCAACGCCAGCCCCGACTCGCTCAACACCGACTCGATTGCGCGCACCGTGCCCGACGCCCTCGCCCGGGCCCACCAACTGCTGGCCGACGGTGCCGACGGCTTCGACCTCGGCGGCCAGGGCAGCACCGATGTGGCCGAGGTGGTGCCGTGGCAGGCCGAGTGGGAGCGCCTGGAGGCGTTGGTGCCCGCGCTGGCAGCCCTCGGACGTCCGTTGAGCGTGGATACCTGGCGCCCGGAGGTGCTGCGCCGGGCGCTGCAGGCCGGGGCCAACGTCATCAACGCGGCTGACGGCATGCAGGCCGACGAGATGTGGCAGGTGGCCACCGAGTTCGACGTGCCCATCGTGGTGCCGTTCCTCAGCGGGCCGAACCCGCGGGCGATGGAGATGGTGGAGCGCGACCCGGTGGACGCCATCGTCGAGTTCTTCGACGCCCGCTTGCGCGACGCCGACCGGTACGGCCTGCGGCATCGTTGCGTGCTCGACCCGGGCACCGGGTTCGCGCCACCCAACTGGCCCTGGGAGGAGCGCTACCTCTACCAGAAGCGCGTGTACAGCAACCTCGACGCGATGCGCGTGTTCGGTCTGCCGCTGTACATTGCCCTCCCTTGGAAGGAAACCGCCCAGCACGACGAACTGTTGGAGATCGTCATCCGCAACCGGCCCGAGTTCGGGCGGGTGCACTACCCGGCCAAGGTGCGTCGCTTCGAGGCGCGCATCGCCGCCGAGGGCTGACCCGCTCGCCGCTACACGGCCTCGCACGATCAGTTCGCCTCCAGCGCGGCGTCAGAGGGTTCGTGCAGCGGGCCTCTGGGCAGCACGGCCATCGGGGGAAGACTGTCGTCCCAGCCCGGCGGGCAGAACTCGGGTGCCACTTCGCTGAGCGGCGCGAGCACGAATCGGCGTTCGAAGATGCGCGGGTGCGGCACCTTCAGCGCCTCGCTGTCGATGCTCATGTCGTCGTAGAACAGCAGATCGACGTCGAGCGTGCGTGGGCCCCAGTGCACCAACCGCTGACGTAGCGCGTTGGCCTCGATGCGCTGACAACGGCGGAGGAACGCGAACGGGTCGAGCGTGGTCTGCACCTCCACCACCATGTTGAGGTAGGCACCCTGCCCGTCGGGCCCACCCACCGGCTCTGTCTCGAACACCTGCGACATCGAGGTGACGTTGCCCAGTTCGCCCACGGCGAACCGCAGGTAGCCCATGCGGTCGCCGAGGTTGGAGCCGAGGGCGACGATGGCCCGATGGCTGACGAGGGGCGGCGCGGCGGCCTCCTTGCGCGAACGCACGAGGCGCACGGCTGTGCTGGACACTTCCTCGGGGATGGGTGGGCGCAGCTTGGTGAGCGTGACCTCCACCTCTTCGACCAGGTCGAACTCCAACACGACGTCGGCCACCTTGCCGGCCAGGCGCTCCAACAGCACGTCTTTGCTCTCGCGGGCCATCTGGCTGATGCGCTCGCACACCAGGCCGTAGTGCACGGTGTCGGCCAGTTCGTCGCTGCGACCGGCTTCGTGCAGGTCGACGCCGATGGACAGGTCGATGCGGATCGGCTGGGCCATCTCGCGTTCGTGGGGCAGGGCGCCGATGACGGTCATCACCCGCAGGTCGTCGATGAGGATGCGATCCATCTGGCCACGCTATCCAGGCCTGCCGAGCGTGTCGCCGCGTGCGCCCAATACGCTGCACCCATGCCCGACTACCAGGCGCTCTTCCCCACCCTGTCGTTCGACTGGCCGGCCGAACACGTGCTACGCATCACGCTCGACGCCCCCGGTCTCAATGCGGTGTCGCCGGAGTGCCATGCGCACCTCGCCGATGTGTGGCTCACCATCGACCGCGACCCAGACGTGCGTGTGGCCATCATCCAGGGCGCGGGCAAGGCCTTCAGCGCGGGCGGCAGCTTCGAACTGCTCGACGAGCTCACCACCGACTATGCAGCCCGTACCCGTGCACTGCGCGAGGCCCGCGACATCGTCAACAACGTCATCAACTGCTCGAAGCCCATCGTTTCGGCCATCCACGGCCCGGCCGTCGGCGCCGGCCTGGTATGCGCGCTGCTGGCCGATGTGAGCATCGCTGGCAGATCGGCACGCATCATCGACGGGCACACGAAGCTCGGCGTAGCGGCGGGCGACCATGCCGCCATCTGCTGGCCGTTGCTGTGCGGCATGGCCAAGGCCAAGTTCTACTTGCTCACCTGCGACACCCTCACCGGTGAGGAGGCCGAGCGCATCGGCCTGGT
>DMQJ01000530.1:2604-2861 GCA_003455715.1 Acidimicrobiaceae bacterium
CGAGCGCATCGGCCTGGTGAGCCTGTGCGTCGACGACGGCCACGAGCAGGCTCGTGCGCTGGAAGTGGCGGTGCAGTTGGCCGGAATGGCCCAGGCAGCCATCCGCTTCACCAAGCACACCCTCAACCACTGGTACCGCCAGGCGGGTCCCATCTTCGACGCCAGCCTGGCGTACGAGTTCTTCGGCTTCGGCGGCCCTGATGCCGCCGAAGGCCTGGCAGGGCACCGCGAGAAGCGCCCGCCCGTGTTCACGGGGC
>DMQJ01000517.1:0-164 GCA_003455715.1 Acidimicrobiaceae bacterium
TTCCGATCACGGCGCACTCCAGGCGGTGGCCGAGGGCCCGCTCGACGCCCCGTGGTGGAACGTGCCGGCACTCGCCGCACACCACCAACTGTTCCTGTGGTTCTTCGTCGTCGTCGGCTGCGCCATCGGCCTTCCCGTCGTTGCTCACCGCTGGTATCGGCGGG
>DMQJ01000517.1:409-2348 GCA_003455715.1 Acidimicrobiaceae bacterium
TTGCTCACCGCTGGTATCGGCGGGCGGGGCGCCCCGATGGCCGTCTCCTCGTGCTCGTCGCCGGCTCGCTGTTCGGACTCGGCATGTTGCCGCAGGCGCTCCAACGGCCCGACAGCACGCACCTCGCCTGGGGTTCGTGCATCTCGGTGTCGTTGCTCGCGGCTGCCGCTGCCGAGGCCGTCGCCCGCCGCTCCCCCACCACCGCACGGGTGAAGCCGTGGATGGCCGCTACCGCCCTGTTGGGGGTCGGCATGCTGGTCGTGGCCCCGTTCTTCACCTACCGCTACTACCTGCTGCAGACCCGCATCTCCTTCGGCAACAAGCCGGGCGGATTCGAGGTGCAGCGGGGCGAGCGGCGCTTCTACTTCGGCAACGAAGCGCTCCAACGCTCGAGCCAGGCCGCCATCGACGACCTTGACCGACTGTCGACGCCCGGTCAACGGTTGCTCGTCGGTCCGGCCGACCTCAGCCGCACCATCTACAGCGACGTCGCCTTCTACTACCTCTTTCCCGAACTGGAGCCCGCCACCTTCTACATCGAGATGGACCCGGGTCTGGCCGACCAGGAGGGCTCGGGTCTTGCCGACGATGTTGCGTCGGCCGACTGGCTCATCCTCACCAACTTCTGGACCGGCTGGTACGAACCCAACGCGTCCGCCGAGTTCGGCAGCACCGAACCCAACCAGGTGGTAGCCGACCAGTTCTGCCTCGTGGGCAACTACGAGAACGCGCTGGTGCTGTTGTATCAGCGCTGCGAAGAGGGCGACGGCGTCGACCCGAGCACCATCGGTATCGGCGAGCAGCGGCGCATCGACTTCGAGAAGGAGAAGGCCAAACGGCAGGCCGAGTAGTTCGCTGAGCCGAGTCGTTCGCTCAGCCCAGTCGTTCGCTCAGCCGAGGGGGAGACGTCGCCACACCGGGCCGGGCACGTGACGCAGCACCATGAACACCAGCCGCAGGACGCCCGGCGCCCACACCATGCGCCGCCGGCCGCGCAACCCCTTGGCCACCACTGAGGCCACTGCCTCGGGCGTGGTGGCGAACGGCGCGGCCTTCAACCCCTTGGTCATCGCCGAGTGCACGAACCCGGGCCGCACCACCATGACGTGCACCCCCTCGCCAGCCAGTTCGTCGCCCAGTGCCTGGGCAAACCCGTCGAGGCCAGCCTTGGTGGCGCCGTACACCGCATTCGCAGGTCGCACTCGCTCGCCCGCAACACTGCTGAGCACGACGATGCTGCCGTGACCCTGGCCCCTCATTTGGTTTCCCAACGCCACCAGCGCTCCGACCGAGCCGGTGAAGTTCACGGCCGCCATCGCCACCGCTGCGTCGAGATCGCGCGATGTGGCGGCGCCGTCGCCGAGCACTGCGAACGCAACCACCGCTAGGTCGATGTCGCCATGGCGCGCAACGACGTCGGCCACAACGGCCTCATGCGTGTCGGGTCGAGCCCCGTCGAACGGCACGACGTCGACCGTGAGACCATCGTGGCGCAGGCCCGCAGCGGCGACCTCACCCGCTGCCGTGTCGCGGCAGGCCAGCACCACTGTTTGGGTGGCCGGACTCAGCACCTCGCGAACGATCGCCAATCCGATATCGCTGGTACCGCCGAGCAGGAGGATCGACTGGGGTTCGTGCAGGGCATTGTGCATGGGAGAGCTCCGGTTCAATCGGTGAGGCCAAGGCGGCGCGATTGGTCGCTCTGCCAGCGACCGTGCGGGTCGACCGAGCGTCGGACCGCCTTCCACTCGTCGAGACGGGGGTAACCGCGCCGAATCGCGTCGGGAGTGGTGTGCGCGTCCTTGGTGAGATAGTGGCGGCCGCCTGCGTCGAGCACGATGCGGTCGAGCGTGTGCAGCAGTTCGGCGAGGTCGCGGGTAGCACCCGGCAGGTCGACGGCCAGTGTCCAGCCGGCGGTGGGGAAGCTGAGCGGCGCCGT
>DMQJ01000517.1:2552-3523 GCA_003455715.1 Acidimicrobiaceae bacterium
TGCCGGGGCCGAAACGTTTCAGCACAGAAAGGAAACTGGTGGCGCCGCCCGCGGTGAGTTGTTCGAGCACGGCGCGCACCGCGTTCTCTTGCCCGAACGGCACCACGAACTGGTACTGCACCATGCCACGCGCCCCGTACAACCGGTTCCAGCCACCCACCATGTCGAGCGGGTGCCAGAAGGTGGCGATCGTCTGCACTTCGCCCACTCGACTGCGTGGCGCCTTGCGGAACCACAACTCGTTGAACGCGGTGATTGTGGTGCGGTTGATCAGCCCCACCGGTAGGTCGAGCGGCGGGATGGCCGCGAGTACCTTCGGCGAGTAGGCCAGCGGATCGGCCTGCTCGCGAGCACTCAGTTGCGCAAGGGTGGCGTGGTCGCCACGGCCGAGCACGCTGCGCCCGAGGTATCGACCGCGGCCCACCGGGTCGATCCAGGCAACGCTGTAACGGTAGTCGTCGTCGCCCTCTTCGAGTGCTGCGAACAGTTCGTCGAGGTCGTCGAGCCGAGTGGTGTCGACGCTCATTCGGCTGGTCTCGATGGGCAGCAGCGAGAACGTCGCGTCGAGGATGACGCCCGTGAGGCCCATCCCGCCCACCGTGGCCCAGAACAACTCGGGGCGGCGGTCGGGGCCGACATCGGCCACGGTGCCGTCGGCCAGCAGCAGCCGCAGCGAGCGCACATGGTCGCCGAACGAGCCGGTGACATGGTGGCCCTTGCCGTGCACGTCGCTGGCGATGGCCCCGCCGATGGTGACGAAACGCGTGCCGGGCGTGACGTGCACGAACCAGCCTCGGGGCACGATGCGCTTGAGGAGATCGTCGAGCGAAACACCGGCGGGGACCGTGACCGTGCCCGTCGCCTCGTCGAGCACCGCCTCGTGTGCGGCACCTTCCAAGCGGAGCACGAGCCCGCCCGAGTTCTGTGCGGAGTCGCCGTAGCTCCGGCCGAGGCCTCGCACCAGGGCACCA
>DMQJ01000373.1:0-249 GCA_003455715.1 Acidimicrobiaceae bacterium
CGACAGGGGGACGTCCACATGCAGACACAGGCCGCAGTGCTCCGCGACGCCACCGGCGCCTACGCGATCGAAACCGTCGAACTCGCCGACCCCGGCCCGGGCGAAGTGCGCGTGCGCGTGGTCGGGGCGGGCATGTGCCACACCGATGTGCTGCCGCGAGCGGGCATCGTGGCGCCGCCCATCGTCACCGGGCATGAGGGCGCCGGGGTCGTCGACGCCGTCGGTGAAGGCGTCACTCGCGTGCAGCCG
>DMQJ01000373.1:551-8993 GCA_003455715.1 Acidimicrobiaceae bacterium
AGTCGAGCTTTGCCACCCACTGCAACCTCACCGGCCGCCGCCTCGACGGCAGCACGTCCATCACCGACGGCGACGGCGGCCAGGTGAGCGCCCGCTGGTTCGGGCAGTCGAGCTTTGCCACCCACTGCATCGCCACCGAACGCAACGTGGTGAAGGTCGACCGGGCGCTGCCGCTCGAGAAGCTGGGCCCGCTCGGGTGCGGCATCCAAACCGGGGCCGGGTCCATCCTCGTGGCCATGAAGGTGGCCGCCGGCAGCAGCCTGGTGGTGTTCGGCGCCGGCGCCGTGGGCCTCAGCGCCGTCATGGCCGGGGTGGTGGCCGGGGCCACCACCATCGTCGCCGTCGACCTGCAGCAGCACCGTCTCGATCTGGCGCTCGAGTTGGGCGCCACACACGTGCTGCGGGGCGACGACCCCAACCTGGTCGGGGCCATCCTGGGCATCACTGGCGGCGGCGCCAACTACAGCTTCGACACCACCGGCGTGCCAGCCGTGATGCTCGCTGCGTTGCAGTGCCTGCGCATGACCGGCGTGTGCGGCTACGTGGGCGTGCAAATGGGCCCGCTGGAACTCGACGGGATGGCGCTCGTGGGCAAGACCGCGATGGGCATCCTCGAAGGCGGAGCCGACCCGCAGACGTTCATCCCGCACATGATCGAGTTGTGGCAGGCCGGGAAGTTCCCGTTCGACCGCCTGGTCGAGAACTACCCCATGAGCCGAATCAACGAAGCCGAACAGTCGTCGCTGTCTGGCGGCACCATCAAACCCGTCCTCATCCCAGGGAGCTAACCGCGATGTCCAACCTTCCCAACCCCGCCGATATGTCGCTCGACGAGTGCGGCCAGATCTTCCTCAGTGGCGACGCGTTCACCGACGAGCACTTCTTTCACACGGTGTCCGCACGGCTGCGCAAGGAAGCCCCCGTGAAGTGGGTGGAGCACGAGCTGTTCAACCCGTTCTACATGCTCACCAAGCACGCCGATGTGCTCGAGGTGGAGCTGCACCCCACCGAGTTCCTCAACGCGCCTCGGGCCATCCTCGGCGACAAGACGGCCGACTCGATGCGCGAGATGCAGGGCCACCTGGTGAAGTCGCTGGTGCAGATGGACGACCCCGAGCACCGCGACCATCGCAACCTGACGAGCGACTGGTTCCTCCCCAAGAACCTGGCCACGCTGCAGGGCCGCCTCGACGAGTTGGCCGAGCGCTCGCTGCAGCAGATGGCTGATGCGGGCGGCGAGATCGACTTCGCCAGTGAGATCGCGATGCAGTACCCGCTGTACGTCATCCTCGCCATCCTCGGCCTGCCCGAGAGCGATTACCCGCGCATGCTGCGCCTCACCCAGGAGTTGTTCGGCCCGGCCGACCCCGACTTCCAGCGCAACCCCGACGCGTTGCAGGGCATTCTCGAAACGGTGGCCGATTTCGTCGCCTACTTCGACGGCATCACCGCCGACCGACAGGCCAACCCCACCGACGACCTGTCGAGTGTCATCGCCAACGGCATCATCAACGGCTCGCCCATCGGCCACAAGGAGCAGCTCGGCTACTACATCATCGCCGCCACGGCTGGCCACGACACCACATCCAATGCGATGGGTGGTGGCATGAAGGCGTTGCTCGAGCACCCCGACCAGTTGGCTCGCCTGCAGGCCGACCCGTCGCTGATGGCCACAGCGGTCGACGAGATGATTCGGTGGACGTCGCCGGTGAAGCACTTCATGCGCACGGCCACCCGCGACTACGAACTCCGTGGCACCACCATCAAGGAGGGCCAGGACGTGCTGTTGTCGTACTGGAGCGCCAACCGCGACGAAGACGTGTTCGAGAACCCGTACACCTTCGATGTCGGTCGCTCCCCCAACAAGCACCTCGCCTTCGGGTTCGGCGTGCACTACTGCTTGGGGGCCATGCTGGCCCGCATGGAGATGAAGACCCTGTTCGGCGCCATCCTGCCGCGGCTGAAGAAGGTGGAGTTGGCTGGCGAACCGGCGCTCTCGTGGAGCAACTTCGTCAGCGGTGTGAAGACCCTGCCCATCCGCTACGAGCTCGCCTGACTGATGCAGCTGCACGGTGTCGGCGCACTCGTCACTGGGGGCGCCTCGGGCCTCGGTGCCGCCACGGTCGAAGCGCTCACCGGCGCGGGCGCCACGGTGGCCGTCGCCGACATCTCCGGCCAGCCCTCCATCGACGTTGCCGACCCCGATGCGGTTGCGGCCCTCGTCGAGTCGCTCACCGAGCTGCGGGTGCTCGTGTGCTGCGCAGGCATCGGGTCGGGTGGTGGACGGGTGGTGCGCCGCAGCGGGCCCCATTCGCTCGACGACTTCGAACGCATGGTGCGGGTGAACCTCACCGGCACCTTCAACTGTGTGCGCCTCGCGGCGTGGGCGATGAGCCAACTCGAACCCACCGACACGGGCGAACGAGGTGTCATCATTACCACCTCATCGATCGCCGCGTTCGACGGGGTGACGGGCGGGTCTGCCTACTCAGCGTCGAAGGCGGGGGTTGCGGGGATGACCCTGCCACTCGCCCGCGACCTTGGGCCCTTCGGCATCCGCGTCGTGTCGATCGCTCCCGGCCCGATGACCACGCCGATGGTGGAGGGCCTGGTGCCAGAGTTTGCCGCGCAGATGGCAGCGGAGGCTCCGTTCCCACGACGATTCGGGCGCCCCGAGGAGTATGCCGCACTGGTGCGCCACATCGTCGAGAACCCGTTGCTGAACGGCGAGGTCATCCGCCTCGACGGCGCCACCCGGATGCGACCGTTGTAGCCCACGCCATGTTCCCCGACGGCATCGACTTCCTGTGCGACGAGGCGGTGGAGCACCCGCACGCCTACTTCGGGCGGCTGCGCGACCAGTCGCCGGTCGCCTGGAGCGAACGACATCGCGCGTGGGTGGTGACGGGCCATCCCGAGAATCTGGCGGCATTCAAAGACCCCGCACTGAGCACCGACCGGATGGACGCGTTCGAGCGGCGCCAGTCGCCGGAGCGGGCCGCGGCAATGGCGAAGGCGGTGGAGTTGTTGCGTGGCTGGATGCTCTTCCACGACCCGCCCGAACACACGCGCCTGCGGGCTCCGTTCGCACGGCGCTTCACGCCCAAGGCGGTGGCGTCGATGGAAACAGACGTTGCCGCCGAGTGCGATCGCCTGCTCGATGCCATGGCCGACGGGGCTGAACGCACCGACCTCGTGGAGGCGTTTTCCCACCCGCTGCCTGCCGGAGTGATGGCTCGGCTGTTCGGCGTGCCCGACGAGTTGCGCGGTTGGCTCACCGAGTGGTCGGCCCGCTTCGGGGTGGTGGTGTTCGGCGCCACCCGCCTGCCCGACTACCTCGAGTTGGCCCGCGCCGCTGGCGAGGAGTTCCACGAGCACCTCGGCTCGCTGCTTCGCCTTCGCCGCCAGTCGCCCCGCGACGACCTGGTGAGCATGCTCGCCGCCACCGATGCACTCAACGACGTGGAGGTGATCGGCGCCTGCAGCCTGTTGCTGTTCGCCGGCCACGACACCACCGCCTCACAGATCGGCACGGCCACCCTGTCGCTCCTGCAGCACCCCGGCACGGCCGCGGCACTGGCGGCTGGGGCCTTCGACATTGCGACAGCGATCGAGGAACTGCTGCGCTTCGATGGTGCCGCAACGGCGATGATGCGCATCGTGGCCCGCCCCACCGAGCTTGGAGGCGAGGCACTCGAGCCGGGGCAGGCCGTGTTTCTCAACCTGTTGGCAGCCAACCGCGACCCCCGGGTGTTCACCGATCCCGATCGCCTGGTGCTCGACCGTTCACCCAACCCGCACCTGTCGTTCGGGCACGGCACCCACTTCTGCCTCGGCGCTGCGCTGGCGCGGCTGGAGCTACGTATCGCCCTCCCCCGTTTGTTGGCCCGCTTCCCCGCACTCTCGCTCGACGGACCGGTGACGTGGAAGCCCGACATCAGCGATCGTTCCGCTGCTGCCATTCCCGTTCGCCTGGTTTGACCGTTCGCTATCTGGCGAGGAACTCCATCACGTCAGGCCACGCCGCGCGGTCTTGCCAGATGAACATGTGCCCACCTTCATAGCCACGTAGATCGGCGCCGCCGATGCGCGATGCGATGGCCTCGCTGTTGGCCGGCGGGGCGATGCCGTCGTATCGGCCGCACGCCACAAGGGTCGGGGCGGCGATGCGGTGCAGGCGATCCCACACGTCGTGCTGTCGGCGGGCCTCCAGCTGCATCGCCTCACCACGCAGCTGCTCGGCGGTTCGAGGCACGGCACGACCGGCTGCAGCGAGTTCCACCATCCGCTGATCGAACGGGTGGGCCGCAAGAAACTCGGGCGTGTAGCGCGAGTCACTGATGCGCAACCGCACCGCGTCCTGCTCGGCAGGCGGCAGTGACGGGATGGTGTGCAGCGGGTAACTGCTGCCTCCCTCCCCGCCCGGCGAGGTGCACAGCAGTGCCATCCGCTCGACCCGCTCGGGCCACGTGACAGCGAACTCTTGAGCCACCATGCCGCCGAAGCTGATGCCGAACACTCGGGCAGACGGCCACCCGACATGGTCGAGCAGACCGGCGGCGTCGGCGGCGTAGTGAGCCATGGTGGGCTGCTCTGCAGGCACCGAGGTGCGGCCGAGACAGCGTTGGTCGTGGATGAGCACCTCGAACTGCGTCGCCAGTCGGTCGACCATCGGCCCGACGGCCGCGATGCTGGCGCCGCTGCCGTTGAACACCAGCAGGCGGGGTCCGGCTCCGTGAACTTCGTAGTAGACGTCGATGCCGTTGATGTGCGCGCTGGGCATGGCGCATGCTCGCGCACCAGCCCCTACCCTGGCGGCGTCATGCCCACCAGCCACTCACTCTCCCTACGCACCCGCCTCGTCCGGCTGGTGGTCTCGTGGGTGCTGGTGGGGGTCGGCGTGCCGATGCTCGTGCAGGCGGAGCTGGGCGTCTCACCGTTCGATGTGCTCAACAGCGGCCTCAGCGACACCCTTGGCTGGTCGTTCGGTTGGTGCTTCGTCGTGTCGTCGATCTCGTTCTTCGCGCTCGGCTGGGCGCTTGGCGCCAAGCTCGGGTGGGCGTCGCCGGTGGGCACCGTGGTGATCGGCCCGATCATCAACGTCGTCATCGACCTCATCGGCCACCACGAGCCGTTGGCCGTACGTATCCCGCTGCTCGTCGGGGGCATCCTCGTCATCGCCACTGCCATCTCGCTGGTGGTCAGCACCGATCTCGGCCCCGGTCCCTCCGAGATGGTGATGCTCGGCCTCATTCGCCGCGGTATGCCCATCGTGCCCGCCCGTTGGGTGAGCGACGGGTCGCCGGTGGTGCTCGGCCTGCTGCTTGGCGGCGCCATCGGCGCAGGCACCGTACTGTTCGCCGTGGTGATGGGCCCGATGGTGCGCTTCGGCCTGCGGCGCCTCGGCTACGTGCCGAGGTCGCGCGAGCCCCAAGTTCCGCAGTGAGCGAGTGATGATCCTCGCGTCAGGCGTTCGGCACAGTGATGTCGGGCACCACCTGCTCCGACCCGTCGAGCGTCGCTATCACGACGAGCGACCCGTCCGGTTCCACCATCCACATCCCGAACGGCGAGCCGCCGGTACCCAGTTCCACCCCGGGACACGCGAGCTCAGTGCCCATGAGTCCTTCCTCGGGAAACACGACCTCCCCATCGGAAAAGACCAGTGGGCCCGAGAAATCGTTGCAGCCGTCGAAACCGCCGACCATTGGCGGATCGCCGCCGATACCGACGTACCCCTCCCCCGCCTCGCTCCGAAAGATGGTGTGGCCGACGACGTACTCGTAGAACTCTTCCTCGGTGATCGGCCGCCGCGACGGCGCCGGCTCCACGAGGCTGCACGAACCCACGGCCGCGACCAACGCGAACACCGCTGCCACGTTCCACCCTCGCCGGATTGCCGCACTCATCACGCCTCCTCTCCACTTAGGACGTAGCCGACGGGCGCGACAGTTCTGGGTGCCCGACTGTAGGGGAACATCGATCGCAGTTCGCCGAGTCCGTCGCTACGGTCAAGGATCGGGAATGATGATGTCGGGCACCACCTGCTCCGACCCGTCGAGCACGGAGATCACTACGAGCGACCCGTCCGGTTCCACCATCCACTGCCCGAACGGCCAGCCGCCGGTACCCAGTTCCACCCCGGGACAGAACGCCTCGCTCGCCTCCATGTCTTCGGGGAACAGAACCTCCCCATCCGAGAAGACGAGTGAGCCCGAAAACTGGTTGCAGCCGTTGAACCCGCTGACCACTGGCGGGTCGCCACCGATACCGACGTACCCCTCCCCCGCCTCGCTCCGAAAGATGGCGTGGCCGACGACGTACTCGTAGAACTCTTCCTCGGTGATCGGCCGCCGCGACGGCGCCGACGACCCGGAGGTCTGTTCTTCGCCGCACGAACCCACGGCCGCGACCAACGCGAACATCGTCGCAACCTTCCACCCTTGCAAGGTTGCAGCATTCATCGCGCCTCCTTTCGGCTCGTGGCTAACGCATCGCCACTAGTGGGTCGTCGGCTACTCGGCTGGTCGCACCGGCGAGGCCCTCGGGCACGCTGCCGCGGATGGTCACCCGGCGCATCCGCCGTTCGACGGTGCCGTAGTCGTCGACGGCGTAGTGCATCGTGGCCCGGTTGTCCCACATCACCACATCACCAGGCTGCCAGCGGTGGCGCAGGGTGAGCTCGGGTTGGGTCATGTGTTCGTACAGCAGCGCCAGCAGACCGTCGCTCTCGATGCGGCTGAGGCCGACGATGTGCGTGGTGAAGCCTGGGTTGATGAACAGGTTGGGGCGTCCGGTGGACGGGTGGCGGCGCACCACGGGGTGGATCACCGGTGGCACCTTCATCGCGTCGTCGAGCAGTTGTTGGGCGTCGTCGCGCCCGAGCGCGGTGTCGAACGGTTCGCCCCAGTACGCCAGCGGCGAGATGCGGTGCACGGCCTCCAAGGCATCGACAGCGGCCCGCAGCGCGGGCGACAAGCGTTCGTAGGCGCTGCGAGTGTCGGCCCACATCGTGTCGCCGCCGTACGCAGGCAGCGCATCGGCCACCAGCACCGACGCCGCAGGTGGCGTGACCACGAAGGTGACGTCGGTGTGCCAGCGGGCGTTGCGCCCACCCTTGGCACCGTCGAGTTCGAGAATCTCGGGGTGGTCGGGGTGCCCGGGTACCACCGGGTGGGCTGGGGTCGGTTCACCCAGCACCCGAGCGAGCGCCACCTGTTCGGCGTGGGTGAGGAACTGCCCTCGCGCCACCAGCACCCGATGCTCTTCCAGCAACGCCAACACCTGCGCGCCATCGATGTCGCCGGCGAGGCGCGCCCCGGAGAGCTCCGCCCCGAACGTGCCGGTGATGGGGGTGACGGTGAACGCCGCAGTCATGAATCAGGATGATGCCACGCCGGCGGCACCTGCCACCCAACTCCACAGCTCGTCTCGGCGGGCGGCCGTGTCGGACCGCCGGGTGCTGGGCACCTTGTGCAAGCTCCGTGTACGACGGTCGAGCCAGAAGCCCCCGCTCGTGTTGCGCGGCACGCCGTCGTCGGCTGCCAACCACACGATCGTGTCGGCACCCTCGTCGGGGGTGCGCAGCAGTGGGCCCACCACCTTGCGGAACGTCGGCAACGACTCGGCCACTCCGGGGGTGTCGGCCCATCCGGGGTGCATGGCGTGGAACACCACGTCATCCGGATGCACTCGAGCGGCCCACATCTCGTTGAGGGTCACTTGGGCGCGCTTGGCACGTGCGTACTGCTCGGCGCCCTTGTAGTCGTCGCCCATCTGCAGGTGCTCGACCGTGAGCGGCGTCGCGTACATTCCGCCGGACGACACGGTGACGACGCGGCCCGGGGCAGCGGCCCGCAGCGCCGGCAGCAGCAGCGAGGTGAGCAGGAACGGACCCACCACCTGGCTGGCCACCGTCTGCTCGACCCCGTCGGCGTTCTCGCGGCGGTCGGCGGTGAGCGCGCCGGCGTTGTGCACCAGCACGTCGATGCGGTCGAAGCGGGCCAACAGGTCGGCCGCCAACGCCCGCACCTGGGCCAGGTTGCCCATGTCGGCCAGCGCCGTCTGCACCGACTCACTGCCGGTGGCGCCGGCCACGGTTACCCGAGCGCGCTCGGTCTTGGCGGCATCGCGGCCCACCACCACCACCGTGCCCCCGAGCTTGGCCACCCACTGGGCCACTGCGAGCCCGAGCCCGCTCGTGGCCCCTGTCACCACGACGGTGCGGCCGCTGAGGTCGTAGGAATCGAGCGAGGTCCAACTGTCGAGTCGCGATCGCAGCACCGGCCCGATGCGGGTGAAGCTGGTCACCACCGGGGCTTCCAGCACCGCGTCGGCCATGTTGCGCAGTGCGGTGCTCATGCCGGCACCGCCACGCCGTCGAGCACCCGACGCAACCCGGCGGCGGCACGATCGCCGATGCGGCCGAACGCGAGGCGCAGC
>DMQJ01000299.1:0-310 GCA_003455715.1 Acidimicrobiaceae bacterium
AAGCCCTCGGCCGAGCCGACACCACGGCCGCCGCCAACGACCAGCGGCGCTGTGGCCAGGGTGACCCCGGCGGCGCGTTCAACGCGCTCTGCCACGACCGTGCGTGCGAGCGTGGGATCGAGGTCGACAGCCAGCGGCTGCACGGTTCCGGCTGTCGGCGCTTCCGACGGCTCGACCGAGTGATGCGCAATCGAGATCAGCTTCGTCGACGCCGTCAGCGAGCACTGCTCAAGCAGCGAGCCACCCCAGCGCACGCGAGTGAGAGTCCACGAGTCGCCGGGGAGGACTTCGGTGCAGTTGGCGACGAACG
>DMQJ01000299.1:520-9083 GCA_003455715.1 Acidimicrobiaceae bacterium
GGCAGGGCCAGACGGGCGGCGGCGTGCGCCATAACCTCGTTGCCCCGGTCGGTGCCCGTTGCCACCACAGCGTCCGGCGACAGCATCCGTACCGCTTGGGCCACACACTCGCCCCAGGCCTCGGGGCCGTAGTCGCCGAGCAGGTCGTGGTGCACCTGATGCACGACCACGGCACCGAACGCTGCCAGCGTCGGAGCTGCACCATCGGCGGCGGCACCGAGCGTGAGAGCGTGCACCTGTCCCCCGAGAGACCGCGCCGCAGTGAGCGCCTCCGACGTTGCCGGGGCAAGCACGCCCCGGTCGTGTTCAACGACAACCAGCACGTTCACTTCAGCAACCCCAGTTCCTCAAGCAGATCGACGACAGCGGGAGCAGCCTCGGGGCCGTTGCCCAGCAGCACCGTCTGGGTGATCTGTTCCTGCGCCTGCAGCAAGGTGATCATCTGTTGGCCCCCCGGTTCGGCCGACGCGGCAACGCTCGCGACCGGCGCCTTCTTGGCGTTGAGCCGACCCTTCATCGTGGGGTAGCGCGGCAGATTGATGCCTTCCTTCACGCCGAGCACGGCGGGCATCGGCAGCGCGTACACCTCCACCCCGGCGTCGGCTTCACGCTTGGCTCGCACGGTGCCGCCGTCGACGTCGATGCCCTTGATGCCGTTCACCATTGGCCGCCCGAGCGCGTGCGCCACCCGCACCCCCACCTGGAAGTTGCCCGAGTCGGCGCTCTCGTTGCCGAACAGCACCAGGTCGAACGGGCCATCGGCACGCTCGAGATCGACGATGGCCGCGGTGAGTGCCGCTGCGGTGCGCTGCGGATCCCAATCGGCCCCGTCGATGGTCAACAGCACGCCACTGGCAACGCCAACGCTCGCCGCATACCGCACTTGCTCTTCAGCTTCCGCTGGTCCGAGTGTGAGCACGGTGGCATCGCCGCCGTGGGCTTCCACCAACTGGACGGCGGCCTCCACCGCGCACTCCTCGTGCGGGCTGGTGGTGAACGCCAGGTAGGCGGTGTCGACCGCTTGACCATCGGGGGTGATGTTGATCTTGGCGCCGGGCGCCGGCACCCGCTTGACACACACCAGGACACGCATGGTGATCAGCTCTTCATCCGCGAGTCGGTGGGATCGAACAGCGGCGTGGCGCCGGCGCGCTCGACGGTGACGGGGTACGTCTCGTTCATGTACATCACCTGCAGCTTGGTGCCCTCCACCGCATGCTCGGGTGGCAGGTAGGCGAGCAACAGATACTTGCCCACCGACGGCCCCGCGCCAGCAGTGGTGACCCGGCTCACGCGACCCTTGGCGTCGACGATGCGCTCGCCGGCGAGGGTGAGGATCGGCTCGTTGCCACCGGTCGGGAACCGGTCGTAGCCGTCGGCGCATCGCTGGCTGTCCATCGACAGGGTGCACATGATGGCGGCAGGTCCGCCGCTCTCGCTCTCTTCGCGGGCCTTCAGGTACGCCGCCTTGCCAATGAAATCGGCCGACTTCACCTTGGGACGGGCGAGACCAGCCTCCACCGGGTTGTACTCGCTCTCGAGCTCGGCCCCCATGAGGCGGTAGCCCTTCTCGATGCGGCCGGTCACTGCATACACGCCGATGCCGACGGGGATGATCTCGAACTCTTGTCCCGCCGTCCAGATGGCGTCCCACAGCTTCAGGCCGTGCTCCATGCGGGTGTAGATCTCCCAGCCGTTTTCGCCCACGTAACTGATGCGGAACATCGTGCACGGCACGCCGTCGATGATGACGTCGCGCACGGCGCCGTAGGGGAAGCCCTCCTGGCTCAGGTCGTACGGGGCAGTGGTGTGGTCGGTGACGATCTTGGCCATGGTCGCTGCGGCGTTCGGACCCCACACACCGACCGTGCAGATGCCCTGCGAACGGTCGGTGAAGGTGGCCTGCGCCTCGGGGTGCTGGGCGTTCCACTGCTCGAGGTGCTTGGTGAACCAGTAGTGGTCGCGGCCGCCGTCGAAGGCGCCGGTGATGACCCGGAAGTGGTCGTCGCCGAGGCGCTGAATGGTGAGGTCGCCGCGGAAGCCACCGTGCTGGGTGAGCAGCGGGGTGTACACACTGCGCCCCACTGCAACGTCGACGTTGTTGACGCACATGTACTGCAGGAACCCGACCGCACCCGAACCCTCGAAGTCGAACTCGTTGAACGCGGTGAGGTCGACCATGCCGACGCTGGCTCGCATCTGCAGGTGCTCGGCGTTGGTGATCGGGCTCCACCAGCGGCCGTCCCACTCATGAGTGCGCGGCTGGCACGCCTCGGGGTACTTCTCCATCAGCTTCGCGTTGCTCTCGTACCACTGCGGGCGCTCCCAGCCCCGAGCGTCGAAGAACACTGCGCCGAGCGCCTCCTCGCGGGCATAGAAGGGGCTGCGGCGAATGCCACGCTGGCTCGCCCACTGCTCGCGCGGGTGGACGATGCCGTAAGTCTTGTTGAAGTGCTCGTTGCATCGGGCGTTGATGTGCCACTCGGTCTTCTCGTGCGGGTAGAAGCGGCTGATGTCGCTGCCGTGCGGGTCGCACATGTGGGGGTACCCGTAGGTCATCCACTCGGCGACGAGCTGGGCGATGCCGGGGCCTTCCTTGATCCACACCGCGGCGGCGCTCCAGAGGTTGCGCACTTCGACGGTTTCGCCGAGCACCGGGTTGGCGTCGGGGGTGAGGCTGAGCAGACCGTTGATGGCGTACTTGATCTCGGCGTCGCCAAGCATCTCCATCAGCTCGATGGCCTGCTCCATCTGCGGCTCGAAGTCGTCGTAGGTGAGCGGCAGTTCGGTGGGAGTGAGCGCCGACGCCTCGTTGCTGGGGATGTCGTCGGGGCGCATCAGGATGGGGCGGTGGGCGTAGCTGCCCACCTCCATCGAGCCTGCCGACTGGCGTTCGTAGCAGAACGTGTCCATGTCGCGGATGATCGGGTAGGCGAGCTCCTTGTTGCTCTCCACCAGCACGTCGATCGGCCCGACGTCGGCCATCTGGTGCACCGCGGGCGTGAGCGGAATGGTGGCGCCTGCCATCGCGGCGATGCGCGGGCTCCACACACCGCAAGCGATGACGACGTGCTCGGCCTCGATGCGGCCCTTGTCGGTGACGACAGCCTTGATGCGCGGCAACCCGCCTGGAACGTCTTCGGTCTCGAGCGTCAGCACCTCGGTGTTGGCGAACACCTTCAGACCGCTGTTGCGGACGGCTTCCTCGCGCATCTGCGTACCGGTGGCCAGCGAGTCGACCACGCTGACGCTGGGGGTGTAGTAGCCGCCGAGGAGGATCTCCTCGTTGATGAACGGCACCATCTCCTTGATCTCCGCAGGGGTCACCAGGCGAGCGTCGATGCCCCAAGCGGTCGCCGAGGTCATACGGCGCTTGAACTCCTCCATGCGCTGCGGCTCACGTGCCACCTCGATACCGCCGCAGGTGTTGTTGAGCCCGGCAGCGATGTATTGGTTTTGGCTGTCGACCGTGAGGAACGCCATCTCCTTGTTGTGGTCGGTGGGGAAGATGAAGTTCGAGGCGTGGCCGGTGGAGCCACCCGGGTTGGGCAGCGGACCCTTGTCGAGGAGCACCATGTCGGTCCAGCCCAGTCGGCTCAGGTGGCCGACGAGACAGTTGCCGACGATGCCGGCGCCGATGACGACGACCTTGGCCGATGACGGGACTTCGCTCATGGTGGTGCTCCCCAATGACTGCACGTGTGTGGTGTGGACCGGCCGACCCGTCCTGC
Source organism: Acidimicrobiaceae bacterium (assembly GCA_003455715.1). GTDB lineage: Bacteria > Actinomycetota > Acidimicrobiia > Acidimicrobiales > Ilumatobacteraceae > UBA668. Next base: position 4,252 of record DMQJ01000299.1, read on the forward strand.
TTGTGACATCGGGGTCGCTGATATATCTTTACCATATCACAGCCATGATGTCGCCCTCCACCTCGCTCAGCGAGCGCGCGTATCACGAGATCCGTCGCATGATCGTGCGACTCGATCTCGCGCCCGGCGCCGTCGTGCGCGAGGACGAACTGCAGTCCACGCTGGGCCTCGGGCGCACCCCGATACGCGAGGCGTTGCAGCGACTGGAGCGCGACCAGTTGGTCACGGTCGTGCCCCGACGTGGCGTGTTCGTGAGCAACCTCGACGTCGGCGACCTCGCCCTCCTCTACGAGACCCGCTCCATCCTCGAGCCCTACGCGATGCGCCTCGCCGCCGCCCGCGGGACCGAAAAGCACTGGGCGGAGATGAGCGCTGTCCTCGAGCAGGCCCTCCCACACTCCCCCGCCGACGAGCTGCTGGCCATCGACCGTCGATGCCGCGAGTTGGTGTGGGAGGCGGCCGACAACCGCTTCCTGACCGACACGCTCGACATGCTCTATGCGCAGAGCGACCGGGTGTGGCATCTCTACCTCGGCGATGTTGCCGACCTACACGACATGATCGCCGAACATCGCGAGATCCTGGCAGCGCTGCGCGCGGGCAACGCCGACCGCGCCGCCGACCTCATCGACGCCCACATGCGCCGCTTCGACGAGCAGATCCGCGCGGCGGTGCGCCGTCGGCTCGAATCGCCGCTTGCCGGCTGATACTCCCCGCCCCGCGACCCCCGACCGCTTTGTAGGAGATACCCAGTAGGGTGTTCGCCGTTGCGGCACGTTCGCCCAACGGTCGAGTGCAATGGTTGCCGGTCTCCGGCGTGGCCCTTCGCAACAACGGCCACCAAACGGAAAGACCCCCAATGTCCACGATTGCCCCCACGCGTTCGTTCGCGTCCCTCGGCGTACCCGCGCCGCTCGTCGCCGCCCTCACCGCCGACGGCATCACCGAACCCTTCCCTATCCAGACCGCGACGCTGCCCGACACGCTCAGCGGCCGCGATGTGCTGGGCCGCGGGAAGACAGGCAGCGGCAAGACCCTGGCGTTCTCGCTGCCGCTCGTCACCCGTCTGTCGGCCACCCCACAGAAGGCCCGCCCCGGTGCGCCTCGTGCGCTGGTGTTGGTGCCCACCCGCGAGCTGGCCAACCAAGTGGCCGCCACGCTGGCACCGCTGGCTCGCGCTGCGCGCCTCCGTCATACGGTCGTCTACGGCGGCGTCGGCTTCGGCAATCAGGTCAACGCATTGAAGGCCGGCGTCGACATCGTGGTGGCCTGCCCTGGGCGCCTCGAAGACCTCATCGGTCAGGGCCATTGCCGGCTCGATCGCATCGAGATCACCGTGCTCGACGAAGCCGACCACATGGCCGACATGGGCTTCCTGCCCGGCGTGAAGCGCCTCATGGATCGCACTCCGGCCGACGGCCAGCGCCTGCTGTTCTCCGCCACCCTCGACAAAGACGTGAAGGTGTTGGTGGATCGATACCTGCACGACCCTGTCACCCATGCGCTCGACCCGGCCGACTCCCCGGTCGATGCGATGACCCATCATCTCGTCGAGACGCAACTGGCCGACAAGCTCGGCGTGGTCACGCGCCTGGCAGCGGGGCACGACCGCACCCTGCTGTTCACCCGTACCAAGCACGGGGCCAAGAAGCTCGTGAAGCAACTCGGCCAGTCGGGTGTGCCCGCGGTGGAACTCCACGGCAACCTTTCGCAGAGTGCGCGCGAGCGCAATCTTGCCGATTTCTCCGATGGCACCGTGAAGGTCTTGGTTGCCACCGACATCGCAGCTCGCGGTATCCACGTCGACGATGTGCGCCTCGTCGTCCACGTCGACCCGCCGGCCGAGCACAAGGCATTCCTCCATCGCTCTGGCCGCACCGCCAGGGCAGGGGCCGAGGGCGTCGTCGTGACAGTGATGACCCCCGAGCAGCGCAAGGACGTGCACTCAATGACCCGCGCCGCAGGCATCAAGCCGATCCTCACCCAGGCCCTCCACGCCGGTCACCCGCTCTTGGAAGAGCTCGCCGGACCCAAGGCACCCCACCGCACCGTGCACGTGGCCCGACCGACTCCACCCACGCAGGGCCAGCGTCAGAGTTCGGGGCGGGCCAGCCAGCCTCGCAACGGTGGCGCCCGCACTGGGGCACCTAGCGGTCGCGGTAGTTCGAACCAGCAGGGTCGTGGAAGGGGCGCAGGCTCACCGTCGTCGGCACCTGCGGGCCGCCCGCGTCGAGGGTCCACGTCGCGTCAGCGACCCACTGGTCGCTGATCGGTTCGTCGGCCGTCACCATTCCCTGGCCGCACGCCGCGCCGAGCGTGTGGCCCCTGGTGGCATAGCGCAGGTGTCCGACCACAACACCGTTGCGCCGCAGCACCTCGTGGCCGAACAGTTGCACGCGTGGGTCGAGGGCCTTGGCTCGCACGAGCCGAGTGCGCGGTGGGCCAGCTGCTCGTTGTTGTCGAAGTGCGTCGAGGCCCACACAGCCGCCAGGCTTGTTCCACGCGACGACGAAGGCCATGCCCACGTCGAGCGGGGTGTCGGTGTTGTCGAGGTCGACGCCGTACTCCACGTTGCCCTTCTCGGTACGCAGGCTCTCCATCGCCGCGGCGCCTGCCAGCCGTAGGCCGAGCGGTGCACCTGCGTCCAGCAGCGCATCGAAGACGACGACTGCGTCGTCGGCCGCACACAGGAGTTCGTAGCCCAACTCCCCCACGTACGTCACCCGGCTGGCGCGCACGACGACACCCGCTACGTCGATTTCGCGCGACCACATGTGCGGCCAGGTCGCCGACTGCAGGTCGGCGGTGGTGAGCATTGACAGCAGGCGGCGAGCCTGCGGCCCCTGCAGGCTGAGCAGCGCCGTGCGTTCGGTGCTGTCGTCGATAACGACGGCTGCACCGCGTGGCGTGTGCCGGTGCAGCCACGACACCACCCGTGTGTGATGCTCCGGCCCGCAGACGACAAGGAACTGCTCGGGGCCGGTACGCGTCACCGTGAGATCCACAACGACGCGGCCGTGGTCGTCGAGCCACATCGTGTACACGACACGGCCGATCGGTACGTCGACGTCGGAGCACGACACCCGTTGCAGCACACCGAGAGCGTCGGGGCCCGACACCTCGAGCCTGCTCATGATCGACATGTCGAACAGGCCCACTGCCGTACGCACGGCGTGGTGCTCCTGCGCTGCCACTGGTTGCCATGGCTGAGCGTCGAAGCCGTCCTCTGCCTCCAACCCGGTGCCCTCGCGGTCGAACCACTCGGCGAACTCCCACTCGGCCGCCGGGATGAACCTGGCACCCAGTTGCTCCAGGCGTTCGTGCAGCGGTGAGCGCCTCAGGTTGCGGCCGGTCGTGGGGCGCCGGTACGGGAACATCGAGTCGCCGAACAGCATGCCCAACTGCTCCACGACACGGTCGGAGAGGAAGCGGTCGTCGTTGGCCCACGGGCCGAACCGGGCAAGGTCGATGCCCGTCACATCCACCTGCGGTCGACCACTGATGATCCAGTGCGCGAGTTGTTCTCCCGCGCCACCCCCCAACAGAATGCCCAAGGAGTTGATGCCGGCGAGCACCCAGTAGTTGCGGAGGTTCGGTGCTTCACCCAGCAGCATGTGAACGTCGGGCGTGAAGCTCTCGGGGCCGCAGAAGAACGTGTGAATACCAAGGTCGTGTCCACCCTTGAGACGACCGAGCGCAACGTCGAGGTACGGCAGGATGCGTTCCCAGTCGGGCTCCAGCGACAGGAACGGTCCTTTCGGCGACCGGTCGTGGTGCCACGCCCGTGCCACCGGCTCGAACAGACCCACCAGCATGCCGCCCACCTCCTCGCGGAAGTACGCGTAGCGCGAGCCGTCCTCGAGCACCGGCGTGTCCTTGGCGAGGCCGGGGATCTGCTCGGTGATCATGTAGTAGTGCTCTGCCGCCTGCAGCGGCACATCCACTCCGGCGAGCCGCCCGAACGAGCGAGCCCAGAGGCCAGCGCAGTTCACGACGTGCTCTGCTTCAATGGCGCCACCTTCGGTGACGACACCAGTGACGCAACCGTCGCGGCGCAACACGCCAGACACCTCGACACCTTCGACGATTCGCACACCGAGCTGTCGGGCAGCGACGGCCAACGCCATGGCGGCGTCGACAGGGTTCACCCGGCCCTGCTCGGGAAAGAAGAAGCCCGCCGTCACGTCGTCGGTCGTGGCCATCGGCCAGCGATCGGCCACCTCCTGCGGGCTCACCTCGTGCACCTCGATGCCCTGACGACGTTGGAACGCCGCATCGCGTCGGAGGCCCTCGGCGCGCTGGCGCCCAACTGCGGCCTGTAGGTACCCCACCTCTGCGTAGCCGGTGTGCTGGCCAGTTTCGGCGGTCAGCAGCGTCGCGTACAGCTCGCGCGACCGACGAAACATCTCCAGCATGGTTTCGTCGCCCATCCCGCCCGACACCACCAGTCCCGCAGCATGCCAGGTGGTACCCGAGGTGAGCCGGTCGCGTTCCAGCACCGTCACGTCGGTCCAGCCCGCGAGTGCCAGGTGGTACGCGGTGCTCAGGCCGGTGATGCCACCGCCGACCACCACCACGTGCGATCGACTCGGAAGGGCTGGCGCGACGTTCATCTCCCTACAACAGTGCCAGGCCAGCACCGGCCACCGCGACCAGCACCAGGCCGAACGCCGCGACCGCGTACCGAACGTCGCGTTGGCGACACCAGTGCACGCCGAGCACCGCCACGCGCAGGGGAATCGCAACCTGCGGCATCTTCAGGCCATGCTCGGCCATGGTGTCCTTGATCGCCTGGCTCAGCGCGGCCCTGTTCCACTCGGCTGCGGCCAGGC
>DMQJ01000235.1 GCA_003455715.1 Acidimicrobiaceae bacterium
GTCAGGTGCCTTCGATATCGACTTTGTCCAGGAGATCGAGCGGCAGGCGATCTCCGGTTCCTCGCCCGTCCTATCGCTCGATCTTCGGAAGGCGGGATACAGCGATGACGATCTTGCCGAGTACCTTGCCGCGGTGACGCAGCAGGAGAGTCTCGACGTGAACCCGGGTGTGGTCGTCTACGCGGTCAACTCGGTGGCTTCCGAGATCGACATCGTCGCACTCGATGTGTCTCGATCGGGCGCCCAGTCCACGAGCCGGGGAACCATGACCGTTGTCCTTCCGAGTTCGCCTGAGGAGCGGATCGAACTCGACGACTCGGTGTGCGATGACCTCGTCGAGTGACCGGCGTGAACGCGTCGAGATCAGTAGGGGTTCACCGTTGATTGGAACTTCTGCATCAGGTGAGGGCCTGCGGCAATGGGTGGGTAGCGCGGGGCTTCCCCCTCGCTGAGACATGTGGGCAGGCAGTCGATGATGGCGTCCCAGTTGGCATTGTGGAAGAAGGCGATCGACTGGCGGCGGCCGGCGGGGACGAGCACTCGGTGCATCGTCGACCTCCACCGGTCGTTGGTCCAGCGGGCCATGGCGTCGCCGAGGTTGACCACGAAGGAACCAGGCACGGGGTGCGCGTCGTGCCACACGCCCACCTCGTCCTGCACCTGCAGCCCGCGCTCCACCGGGTCGGCGAGCAGGATGGTGAGCGTGCCGTAGTCGGTGTGCGCGCTCGCACCCATCTGCCCGGCGGCCACCGCACCCTGGGGCGGGTAGTCGAGGGCGCGCATCGCGCTGGTGTGCCGATCGATCAGCGGATTGAAGTAGTGGCGGTCGAGGCCCAGGCCCTCCGCCATCACCGACAACAACCGTGCCGCCAGATCGGACAGCGCCCGGAAGTAGGTCTCCCATGCGGGTTGCATGCTGGGCAGTGCGGCGGGCCACAGGTTGTCGCTCCAGGCAAACGCCTCGTCGGGGTCGGTGATGGTATGGGTGGGACGGTCGACCGGGCCGATGGCGAAGCTCTGCTTCAGATCAGGCGCGGCATGCATCAGCCCGCCGTCGTCGCCCAGCGAACGAGCCAACGTCTCGCCTGCCAGCGGCGAGTAGCCGTACGGGTAGCCGGGGTACGGCATGGCCACCGCCATGCGGTCGGCAAGCGGCAGATCGAAGAAGGCTCGGGCGGTGCTCCACGCGTCGTCGACGACCCCCGCCGGAACTCCGTGGCCGACGATGGTGAGAAAGCCCACTCGCTCGCATGCCTCCGCTACCCGCTCGGGCGCGTCGGCAGCCGACACATCGATCACCGGTACCCAACTCATCATCGCCACAGTAGCGAGCGCCGAAGGTTGGTCTTCAGGCCACAATGGCGCCCATGTACCTGCCCGACATCCTCACCGCCCCGCTCCGCAGGGTCGACGACCGCACGAGCGATCTGGCACTCCTCGATACCGACGGCCTACAGATCGGTGTGTGGGAATGCCTTCCCGGCACCGCGCACGACGCGGGCGGCGACTTCGACGAGACCATGCTGATGGTGGCTGGCAGCGCCGAGGTGCGCGGCGACGACGGGTCGGTGTTCCGGCTGGCACCGGACGTGCTGTGGGCAACGCCGCGGCGTTGGGGCAGTACGTGGGCGGTCGAGCAGACGGTACGCAAGCTGTACGTCATCGACGGACGCGCGGCGAAGGGAACGCCGAGCGAACGGCCCGCAGCCCTCGCGGGGGTATCGACGAGCCCACTGCCTGCGGCCGAGCCGAGGCCCGTCGTGTTGGATGGCGACCCACACGAGGCAAGTGCCGACTTGTGGGAGTCGCACCGTGTCTCGACCGGTGTGTGGGAATGCACACCCGGCACGTTCCCCTTCCGCCGCGACGGCTACCACGAGGTGTTCTGCATCCTCAGCGGACACGCCACACTGCACACGGATGAAGGGATGGCCTTCGACCTGCGCCCTGGCGCCGTGCTGCTGACCCCCGCGGGCCTCACCGGACGATGGGAGGTGCACGAACTGGTGCGCAAGGCCTACACCATCGTCACCCTCGATGAGGCCGGCGCATAAGAGAACTCTCATTGGCCTCTCAGGCCGACTTCAGGGGCGGTTGGTGGGATGTGCGTTACCAACCCACACCCCTGGAGTCACCATGTCACGCTCGATCCGGTCTCTGCTTCCCACTGCGCTCGGCCCTCGCCTGGTCGCTGGCGCCGCCGTTGTCGGCTCTGTGGCCTTCGGCGCCAACGCACTCTGGGCCGACTCGCCCGGTGCGGACCGGCCGTCGAAGGTCGATGTGTCCCTGCCGTCCGGAGTCGCCGACACGACGATCGATGCGGTCGTGGTGTCGACGATCGGCGACCCCATCGGCGACGCACCGACCGAGTCGACAACGCCGTCCACCGTGAATGTGCCCGTCGTGGTGATTCCCGCGCCGGTCGAGGAGCCGAACGACGACGACACGAACGAGCAAGTGAACGACGACGACACGAACGACGATGACACCGACGACGATGACGACGACAGCGATGACGACGACGACAGCGATGACGACGACTGAGAACGGGGGAGAAACGTGTCGTCACCGCTGAGCACGGGGACCCCACGCGAGGTACCGTCCGACGCGACCATGCCCAGTTCGCGACCATCCAGAACACCCACCGTGGTCGCCGCCCTGTGCGCCCTCGCGGTCATGGCCATCGGAGCCGGGATGCTCGTGGCTGCCGACGGTCGGCGCCCGTCGCCGCCTCCAGTGATCGATCCGGCCAACTCGGTGGCCGCGCCCACCACAGTTGGCGGAGCAGTCGCGACCTCCACCACCTCACCCGGGGCATCGACCACCATCGAGCCCGTCACTGTCGTGCCGCAATCCACGTTGCCCGTGGCCACTGCACCGGTCCTGACGCTGCAGCCGCCGCCGACGTCGAAGGTCAAGCCGCCTTCCACGAATCCTCCCGCCACCAGCCCGCCAACCATCCCTCCCGACGACGACGACGGCGACGATGATGACGACGACGGCGCTGACGACGACGGTGGCGATGACGGCGACGACTGACCCTGAGTCGCGCCGGCCGGCCCGTCGCCGGAGTGTGCTCCGAGCGTCGGCGAGGGTGCGCATCCTCGGCGTGACGGTAGTGGTCGTCGCCCTCGCGTTGGGTGGCTCCGTCCTCCTGCTCCGTGCTGTGCTGCTGCGTGACTTGGCTTCGCAGACGGATCAACGGCTCGTCCAGGAGTCGGAGGAGTTCTCCGGCTCAGTCGCGGCCAACCCGCCGTTCGCCGACGAACCGCCAGCGGCCTATGCGGAGCGGGTGCTGCGGGCCTACCTCGAGACCAATGTGCCCGACGGCGACGAGGCATTCGTTGCTGTCGTGTCGGGCACACCGCTGCTCGCATCACCCGATGCGCCTGCGTCGCTACTCGACGACATCGAGTGGCTCCGCCGCAACAGTGCACCGATCGTGAGTCGCTTCGATCGTGCGGCCACCGACGCTGGGGTGGCGGTCACCCTGTCGATTCCGCTGGTGATCGAAGGCGTGGTGCAGGGCGCGTTCGTGGTGGCGGTGTGGGAGGAACCCGGCCGCGATCGGGTCGACACCGCCGTGAGAGTGGCCGCGTCGGTGAGCGGCATCGCCCTGCTCGGTGCAGCGGCCTTGGCGTGGGGTACTGCGGGCCGAGTGCTGCGGCCCCTGCGCGACCTCGCCGCCACCAGCAAGCGCATCTCCGAGAACGATCTCTCGGAGCGAATCCCTACCGGTGGGCGCGACGAGGTGGGCAGGCTTGTCGAGACCTACAACGAGATGCTCGATCGGCTTGAGCGGAGCTTCGTCGGCCAGAGAGCCTTTCTCGACGACGCCGGGCACGAGTTGCGCACGCCGCTCACCATCATCCGCGGCCATCTTGAGGTCGCTGCCGATCAGGCGTCGTGGGAGCGATCGAAGCCGACGGTGCTCGCGGAGCTCGACCGAATGGCACGCATCGTCGACGACCTGCTGCTGCTCGCCAAGGCGGAGCAGCCCGACTTCCTCCGAGTGGGTGCAGTCGACCTCGATGAATTGGTGCTGGGGGCGGCCGAGCGCGCTCGAGTGCTTGCCGGCGGCGAACGAACCGTCGTGGTCGATGCGGCGCCGCCTGCGGTGATCGCCGCCGACTCGCAACGGCTCGTGCAGGCACTGGTGAACCTGGTCGCCAATGCCGTACGACACACCGCTGCGGGCGGAACCGTGGCAGTCGGGGCGGCGGTCGACGGCACCGACGCCCGAATCTGGGTACGAGACGACGGCGAGGGCATTGCGCCCGCCGACCACGAACGGGTCTTCCGCCGCTTCTCGTCGGCACGGAGCCGACGAGGCAGCGGTGGCTCTGCAGGCCTCGGCCTGGCCATCGTCGACGCAATCGCCTCGGCGCATCAGGGGTCGGTACAGCTCGACAGTTCCCCGGGATCAGGCGCAACCTTCACCATTCACCTACCGAACACTGTGAGCAGCTGAACAGATGGCACGCATTCTCATCATCGACGACGAGCCAGGCATCACCAGCTTCCTCGAGAGCGGGTTCAACGCGGCCGGGCACACCACGATGTCGGTCCACGATGGCCGCGAGGGCGCGGCGCTTGCCCGCGACGACTCGTTCGATCTCGTTGTCCTCGACCTCGGGCTGCCAGGGCTCGACGGCCTGTCGGTGCTGCGGTTGATCCGTTCACGCGGCGACCGGTTGCCGGTCATCATCCTCTCCGCCCGGGGTGAACTCGACAGCACCCTCGCCGGCTTCGAGGGTGGAGCCAACGACTACATGGTGAAGCCGTTCCGCTTCGAGGAACTGCTGGCCCGCGTGCGTGTACGCCTGGCGAGCACGACACAGCAGACCGCGCCCACCACGCTCAACGTGGGTGACTGCGAGCTCGATCTCCTCGGTCGTACGCTCCGAGTCGCCGGCGTGGCCACCGACCTGTCTGCCCGCGAGTTCGCGCTTGCCGAAGCCTTCTTCCGGCACCCCAACCAGGTGCTCTCTCGCGAGCAGTTGCTTGACCGGGTGTGGGGCTATGACTTCGATCCCGGCAGCAACGTCGTGGAGGTCTATGTCGGTTACCTCCGCAAGAAGATGGGCGGCAACCGGATTGAAACCGTCAGGGGAATGGGGTATCGGATGACCGCTGGTCGATGACCGCGGTCGATGAGAGAGATCTCATGGCTGCCTCAGTGACTGCTCAGCCTGCACAGCGAGTGTGGGCGCCATGTTCGCAACTGCTGCCTCCGCCTCACCGTTCCTGTCATCCGAGCAACTCATGGCCGCACTGCCGATCGGCGCGGCACTCACCGTCGCTGCCCGATCCTTCCTGGGGTGGCGCACCGCCGGCGTCTTCGCCCCGGCGCTCCTGGCCCTGTCACTCTCGCACCTCGGGCCGTCTGTGGGCGGGGCGGTGCTCGCGGCCGGTGGCCTTGCCGGGTTAGCGGCCATGCCGTTCATCGATCGGCTCGCACTCTCTCGCATTGCCCGGCTCGCTCTCGTGGTGTGCGCGGTCTGCGCAGGAGTGCAGTTGGCAGGCTTCGGCGCTGCCGAGCAGGGTGCGTTGCCAGTGGTGGTGCTTGCTGTGCTCATCGAGCGTGCCTGGGAGACAGCGGTCGGCGACGGAGCGCAAGCGGCAGGTCGGCTCGTCGGAGCCACGCTGGTGCTCGCTGCCGCCCTGGTGGTGGTGTTGCAGACGGCACCGCTCGACGCACTTCTCGGGATGGGCGGGTTCGTTGCGGTGGTCGTCGGAGCGGTGGCTGTCATCGCCGCGGGTTCCTATCGCGGTCTGCGAGTGGGGGAGCGGCAGCGGTTCCGGGCCCTTCTGCGAACGGCGGCGTGAGATGGTGCTCGGCATCAATCGGCGCAACGAACTGATCAGCCGCGAGAACCC
>DMQJ01000240.1 GCA_003455715.1 Acidimicrobiaceae bacterium
GGCCGGCAAGACCGGCAAGAAGTAAGGGATCGTCATGAGCAACGTCGCACAGCAGCGCCGCAACGGCCGCATCATTCGCCACCGTCGCGTGCGCAAGAAGATCCATGGCACCGCGGCCCGTCCGCGCCTGGCCGTCTACCGGTCCAACAAGCACATCTCGGTGCAGTTGATCGACGACGACCTCGGTCGCACCGTGGCTGCCGCCAGCACCACCGAGGCCGGCCAGCGCGGCGAGGGCAATGGCTCGTCGACCGCTGCCGCCACCCGGGTGGGCCAGCTCATCGCCGAGCGGGCCAAGGCTGCCGGTGTCGACAAGGTCGTGTTCGACCGTGGTGGATACCTCTACCACGGCCGTATCGCCGCAGTGGCTGCTGCGGCCCGTGAAGCAGGTTTGGAGTTCTGATGGCCGCCCCCAGCAACTACGGCAACCGCAACGAAGAGCGCGCCCCCGACCCCAACGGTCTGCGTGAGTCGCGGGTCATCCACATCAACCGCGTGGCCAAGGTCGTCAAGGGTGGTCGTCGCTTCAGCTTCACCGCTCTCGTGGTGGTCGGCGACGGCAACGGTCGTGTCGGTCTCGGCTACGGCAAGGCCAAGGAAGTGCCGCTGGCTATCCAGAAGGGCACCGAAGAGGCCAAGAAGAACCTCTTCGACGTGCCGCTGGCTGGCAGCACCATCACCCACCCGGTGTTGGGCATCAACTCGGCCGGCCGCGTGCTCATGAAGCCCGCCGCCCCCGGTACCGGCGTCATCGCCGGTGGCGCCGCCCGCATCATCCTCGAAGAGGCCGGGGTGCACGACATCCTTTGCAAGTCGCTTGGCTCTGCCAACGCCATCAACGTGGCCCGCGCCACCATCAACGGCCTGAAGGACCTGCAGCGCCCCGACGAAGTGGCGGCCCGCCGTGGCCTCCCCGCCGACGAGTTCGTGCCCAAGGGCGTGCTCAAGGCCTACACCGAGCGCAAGAAGCAGATCGCCGCAGGAGAAGCACACTGATGAGCGAAAAGACCCTCACCGTCACCCAGGTGCGTTCGGCCATCGGCAACAAGCCGAAGAACCGTGGCACCCTGCGGGCCCTCGGCCTGCGCAAGATCGGCGACACCAACACCCTGCCCGATCGCCCCGAGATCCGCGGGATGATCGCCCGCATCCCGCACCTCATCGAGGTGCAGGAAGACACGGAGAACTGAGATGCGAGTCGACGAACTCAGCCCCGCACCGGGGAGCACCAAGGCCAAGAAGCGCGTCGGTCGCGGTATCGGCGGTAAGGGTGGCAAGACCGCCGGCGCCGGTACCAAGGGCCAGAAGGCCCGTGGCCGCGGCAAGGTGGCACGTGGTTTCGAAGGTGGCCAGACCGGCCTCAAGCAACGCGTGCCGAAGCTCAAGGGCTTCAACAACCCGTTCCGTGTGGAGTACAGCCCGGTCAACCTCGACCAGCTGGCTGCCGCTGGCGAAGCCACCGTCACCCCCGAGGTGCTCGTGGCCAAGGGTCTCGTGCGCAAGGACACCTTCGTGAAGGTGCTCGGCCGCGGCGAGATCTCCACCGCTGTGCACGTGTCGGCCCATGCCGTCTCCAAGTCGGCCGACGCCGCCATCACCGCCGCGGGCGGTAGCGTCACCCTGTTGCCGCTGCCGTTCAAGCAGGGCCGTCCGCCGGCCAAGGGCAACCAGTTCACCAACCGCTGAGCCGCCCGGCCACGCCGCGCGAGTACGAGGAAGCAGCCTGTGTTCTCCAATCTGAAGAACGTCTTCAAGGTGGCCGACCTGCGGAACAAGATTCTGTTCGTCATGGCCATGGTGCTGGTGTACCGCATCGGCGTGGCGATCCGGATCCCCGGGATCGACCCCGATCAGGTGAAGCAGTTCAAAGCTGCCGCCAACAGCCAGGGCGCCTTGGGCTTCCTCAACATGTTCAGCGGCGGCGCGTTCGCCAGCTTCAGCATCTTCGCCCTCGGCATCATGCCGTACATCACGGCGAGCATCATCATGCAGGTCTTGGGTGTGGTCATCCCCAAGCTCGAGAAGCTGCAGCAAGAGGGTGCGGTCGGTCAGCGCAAGATCACCCAATACACGCGCTATCTGGCCATCGGCATTGCCTTCCTGCAGGCGACGGCCCTCACCTTCATCTTCGGTAACGGCAATGGCAACGCCTTCTTCGGTGCGGCGCAGCAGTTGCCCACCAACCTGCAGTTGCTGCCCGACGGCATGTGGCCTCGTGGCTACCTGGCCATCATCACCCTCGTGGGTGGCACCGCGGTGCTGATGTGGCTCGGCGAGCTCATCAGCCAGCGCGGTATCGGCAATGGCATGAGCATGGTCATCTTCGCCAGCGTGGTGAGCGACCTGCCGTTCAACTTCTACCGGGTGTGGCAGGAGAAGAACTGGTTCGTGTTCACCCTCCTCGTGCTGCTGTGCGTCGGCATCGTGCTGGCTGTTGTGCGGGTGGAGCTCGCCCAACGGCGCATCCCCGTGCAGTTCGCCAAGCGGGTGGTGGGCCGGCGCATGTACGGCGGCCAGAGCACCTACATTCCGCTGAAGGTGAACCAGAGTGGCATCGTGCCCATCATCTTCGCCAGCAGCATCCTGTTGCTGCCGGTGCTGCTCAGCAACCTGCTCGGCGGCAACGATGGCACCGGCTGGCGTGCGAGCGTGCAGGGCTGGGTCGACGACTATCTGGTGAACAGCCAGAACATCGTCTACATGGTGCTGTTCTCGCTGATGATTGTGGCCTTCGCCTACTTCTACAACTCCATCGCCTTCGACCCGATTCGTCAGGCCGACCAGATCCGCCGCCAGGGTGGCTTCATCCCCGGCGTGCGCCCCGGCCCGCAGACCGAGCGCTACCTGGCCAAGGCGGTGAACCGCATCACCCTGCCGGGCGCGGTGTTCGTGGCGGTCATCGCCATCCTCCCGTACCTGCTGTTGTGGGCGTTCGACGTGCAGAACTTCCCCTTCGCCGGCACCACGGTGCTCATCGCCGTGGGTGTGGCGCTGGAGTTGATGCGCCAGATCGACAGCCAGCTGATGCTGCGCAACTATGAGGGCTTCCTGAAGTGATCCCGGGCGCCCGGCTGATCTTGCTCGGGCGCCAAGGCGCTGGCAAGGGCACACAGTGCGTGCGGTTGTCGCGCCACTATGTGGTTCCACACATCTCCACGGGCGACATGTTGCGCGCCGCGGTGCGTGAGGGCACCGAGCTGGGCGTGTTGGCCAAGCAGGTGATGGATGCCGGCGGCCTTGTGGGCGACGACATCATGATCGGCATCGTGCGCGAGCGTCTCTCGCGGCCCGACGCCGTTGGCCGTGGCTACATCCTCGATGGATTTCCCCGCACCGTGGGCCAGGCCGAGGCACTCGACCTCATCACCACGCAGCTACCCATCGACGCCGTGCTCGACCTCGACGTGCCCCGCGACCTGGTGCTGCAACGAATCTCGTCGCGCCGGGTGTGCCGCGACTGTGGCACCAACTACGTGGCCGACGGGCACGACAAGCAGCCCTGGATCTGCGAGGTGTGCGGCGGCGATGTGACCCAGCGCGACGACGACACCCCTGAGGCCGTGAACCGTCGCCTCGATCTGTACGAAGAGCAGACCTCCCCGCTCATCGCCTACTACCAGCGTCAAGACCGACTCATCGTGGTCGACGGCGTGGCATCGCCCGACGTGGTGTTCGCTCGCCTGGTGGAGGCCGTCGACGGGGCCAAGCGCGGCTGATGGGCCGTCGGAGCCGGGCGCTGCCGGTGCGCTCGCGCGACGACCTGCGCCACATGCGGGCAGCTGGCCGGGTGGTGGCCGAGATGCAC
>DMQJ01000047.1 GCA_003455715.1 Acidimicrobiaceae bacterium
GGCGCACCGCGCGCGCGCGCGCCGGCGCGCGGTGGCCACGATCCGGGTCAGCACGCCGTCCAACGTGAGGTCGCCGGCCATCGTGACCACCGCGTCGAGCAATAGTCGGAGCCGGGTCTGTTCGACGTGGTGCAGCGCCGATCCGGGTTCGGCGGCACGCACTTCGCCGTCGTCCATGGGTCCCTCCTCACATCGACTCCGAGACCGCCTCAACCTAGCCCGGATCCGCCGAGCGACGGACCCGCGCACAGCGCCAGCTCGCCACGGGACGAAGGTCCTCACCGCGCAGGCCCACCGGGGGTCGCGGGCAGGACCGGGCGCGGAGCAGGATGGGCGCCACCCCGACAAAGGAGTTTCCATGCAGGCCGAGTCCACCCCACGCCGACTGGTCGACCTCACTCCCGACGAGTGCTGGGCGCTCGCCGCCTCGCGCCCTGTCGGTCGTCTGGCGTGGTCGGGTCCTTCGGGCCCGACGGTCATCCCGGTCAACTTCGTCCTCGACGGCCGCACCGTGCGGATCCGGACGACGGCGTACTCCGCCGCCGCCCGCGAGTGCGACGACAGCCCGGTCGCGTTCCAGATCGATACCTTCGACAGCGACGACCACACCGGATGGAGTGTCTTGATCCGCGGTCACGCGCACTTGGAGTACGGCGAGCAAGCGCTCCAAGACGCCCCCGAACCGTGGATCAGTGGCCCGCGGACCCTGTTGCTGCGGGTGGAGGTCGCGGAGATCACCGGGCGCCGCCTCGACTGACCCCCGCGCCCCTCGCGGTGGGCGCGAGCGGGGAGCCGGTGGCCCGGCGTACGTCGAGTCCTGGACCAAGCGCTGTTCAGGCGGCGGACTGGTGATCCGTCGGCGACACGTCCGGCGACCCTTCGGTCGGTGGCACCGTGGAGGTGACCGCGCGCGCGTCGTCGCGATCGGCGCGAGGCTCGGTGTCACGGGACTCCCGGGGCGGCACGCTTGCTTCGCTCGCGCGGCCCACCATGTAGAGGAACAGGGCCATCGCGGCGAAGACCGCGACCACCATTCCCAGGAGCATCAGCGACAGGGTCACATAGCTCCAGTCGTGGGCCTGGTACATGTCGGTTCCCATGCTCGCCTCCGTACTGGTCTCGGATGTCCCAGACAGGTTCCAACGCACGACGGAGGGTCGGGCAGGACCGAAGGTCCTGCCCGGACAGTCCCCGGGTCCGCCACCTGTGCCCCAGGTCCTGTGGGATCGGGACTTTCCGCCCGCGGACAACGGCCCTCCGACTCTGATCCGGCGACCCCGGATCGGCGAGCGTGAAGGCATCGCGGAGAGCCCGATCTCCGCCGATCAGTGAAAGAAGTGTGGAGATCATGCGCTCGGCATTCGACAAGCTCATCTCGTGGACCGGACTGCTCATGGCGGCCGTCCTCCTCACCGCAGGCGGCTTGCTGCTCTGGGCCAACAGCTACATCGGCGACCAGGTCCAGGACCAACTGGCCATGCAGGACATCACCATGCCAACGGCGGAGGCGACAGCCGAGCTGTCCCAGGCCGACCAGGACGCGCTCGCGCCGTACTCCGGCAGCAAGCTCGACACCGGCGCCGAAGCCAAGGCCTTCGCCGACCACTACATCCTCGCTCACATGAACGCGGCCAGCGACGGTCGCACCTACGAGGAGGTCAGCGGCGAGTACATCCAGCTGTCCGACGAGGAGAAGGCGTCCCCGGACGGGCAGGCGCTCGCCGGTCTGCGGCAGACGCTGTTCATGGGCAACACCCTGCGTGGACTGCTGCTGAACGCCTACGCGTTCGCCACCATCGCCACCATCGCCGGCATCGCGGCGATCGTCTCCTTCGCCGCCGCCGCACTGCTCCTGGTGCTCGTCGGAGTCGGGTTCTGGCACGCTCGCCGGGTCGAGCACGACGCCGAGCGCACGGCCCCCGTTCCCGTGCCCCAGCACGCCTGACCCTCGACGAACGAGACCTCCCGGGAGCCATGGCTCCCGGGAGGTCCTACGTGTGTGCGAGCGGTTGCCTACTGGCGGGCCATCGCCACCCGGAACCGCTCGTCGGGGTCGACGAAGTGATCGTGATCGTCGACTCCGGCGTCGAGCTGGACCCAGTTCAGCTTGCCGGTGAATCGGCTCGTGGCCGCGGTGTAGTCCGAGGTGACCGTGGTGCCGGACTCGTAGCCGATGTCGGTGGTCTCGTCGGCGGAGAAGATGAGCGGCTGGGTCGCCTCGACCCGACCGGTGCCGATCGGCTCGCCGTCGAGGTAGAGGGTCACGTCGCCACCCTTGGCCAGACCCCCACCGTCGTAGGCGAACTCCACCCGCACCTGGTGCACCCCGGCCGGCACGGCGGTCTCGGCGTGGGTCGCGAACTCGTGGATGCCGAGCACGTTGTAGACGAACTTCGGCCGGCCGTCCCTGACGTAGAACGCCCAGCCGCCGAACCGCCCGCCTTGCGCGATGAGAACGCCCTCGACGCCACCCTCCGGTACGTCGACCTCGGCGGTCACCGAGAACGACTTGTTCTTGATGCTGACCACGCTGTTCTCGGAGAGCCGGCCCATTCCGGAGAAGAACAGCTGGGTGTTGCCCCGGATCAGCGTCGGACGCCCGGCCAGATCGGGGTTGAGCCGCTCCCCAGAGCGGTCGTCGAGCGGCAGCACGCGATACTTCGCGGCCTCGATCAGCCACAACCGCTGCAGTTGGGCGAGCCGCTCCGGCTGCTCGGCCGCGAGGTTGTTGGCCTGGCTGAAGTCCGTGCTGCCGTCGTACAGCTCCCAGGTGTCGTCGTCGAAGGCACCCATGTGCGGGTCCACGATGAACCAGGGGGTCTTGTGCTTGGTGACCGCGCTCCAGCCGCGGTGGTAGATCCCGCGGTTGCCGAACATCTCGAAGTACTGCAGGTCGTGCCGCTCCGGCGCATCGGCCGCACCGAAGGCGTACAGCATGCTGGTGCCCTCCAGCGGCGACTGCGTGACGCCGTTGACGGTGGTCGGCTCGGGCAGCCCGGCCGCCTCCAGGATCGTCGGTGCGATGTCGATGACATGGGTGAACTGGGAGCGCAGCCCGCCCTGCTCCTCGATCCCCTGCGGCCAGTGGACGATCGTGCCATTGCGGGTGCCGCCCCAGTGCGAGGCGACCTGCTTGGTCCACTGGTAGGGCGTGTTCAGCGCATGCGCCCAGCCCACCGCGAAGTGGTTGTACGACTCCGGCCCGCCGAGCTTGTCGATGCGCTCCGTCAGGTACTCGGCGGTCTCGAGGGACTGCAGGCCGTTGAAGTAGCTCATCTCGTTGAAGCAGCCGTTGAACGAGCCCTCGGCCGAGGCGCCGTTGTCGCCGATGATGTAATACACCAGCGTGTCGTCGGCGATGCCGAGATTCTCGATCGCCTCGAACAGGCGGCCCACGTGATGGTCGGTGAACTCGAGGAAGCCCGCATAGACCTCCATCTGCCGGCGCAGCACCGGCTTGAACGCCTCGGGCATGTCGTCCCAGCCGGGAACGTCCTTGGGCCGGGCAGTGAGTTCGCAGTCGGCAGGAATGACGCCGAGCTTCTTCTGGCGGGCGAAGGTCTCCTCGCGCAGCACATCCCAGCCCGCGTCGAACTTGCCCTTGTACTTGTCGGCCCATTCCTTGGGCACGTGGTGCGGCGCGTGGGTGGCGCCGGGCGCGAAATAGGCGAAGAAGGGCTTGTCGGGCGAGAGGGCCTTCTGCTGCTGGATCCAGCCGATGGCCTTGTCGGTCATGTCCTCCATCAGGTG
>DMQJ01000193.1:0-333 GCA_003455715.1 Acidimicrobiaceae bacterium
TAGCCGTTGCCTGCAGCCAGGCCGCCGCTGTATTGGGCAAAGCCGAGGTAATGGTCCTTGCCGAGATCGAGGAAGCGGTCGCGGGACAGATAGACCATATCCACCCACGACGACTGGTGATCGGGCGTATTGCCGCCGAGGTTGTCCACCCGGTAGCTCACCGTGATCTCCTGGCCGGCATACACGCGTTCCGGTGCCGTCACGACGCTGACCTGAAGGTCCGGCGGTTGAACCTGGTTGATGCGCAGGGCGAGCGAAGCGCTGTTGTTGCCCTCGTGCTGGAACTCCAGCACACGACCGGCGGGTCGGTCCCTGTCGAGCTGCACGCCGACC
>DMQJ01000193.1:516-843 GCA_003455715.1 Acidimicrobiaceae bacterium
TCCCTGTCGAGCTGCACGCCGACCAGGCCATCACGAATGTCGCTGGGCGTGCGGCCGTCAGCCAGGAAAGCCGTATCGGCGTATACGATCAGGTGGTAGTCGCCCCCGATGGACTCGGGCAGACGGAAAGTCGCCGTCGCGGTATAGGACTCACCAGGCTTCAGGTAGGCCGGCAGGCCGTCCTCGCGCAGGGAGATCGGATGCACCTTTGCCATGCGGGCGAACAACGACTGCGTACCGGTGCCGTCCGGCAGCGGGTGGTCGCGCACATCGAGCGAGGCATCATGGGACAGGTAGATGCCGTCGAACCAATCGCTGACCCGGGTC
>DMQJ01000193.1:1033-3660 GCA_003455715.1 Acidimicrobiaceae bacterium
GCGACGGGTTGGACACCACCACATCACCGTGAGCATGTCGCCCGAGTTCGGCGACGGGTTGGACACCACCACATTGCTGATCTGGAGATCAGGTTCACGATAGGTGATGTCGAGTTCGGCACGACCGAAGTTGTTGTCGTTGCGCGCCCCCTCGAACACGGTACCGGCCCGATCCACGCCGCGGTAGTGGCGCAACGCGCCCTCGTTGCTACCGCCGCCGATCATCTCGGAGCGAGCACGCTGGGCGAGGTCACGCCCGTCGGAAACCTCGGTGTAGCCGCTGTCGGTGACCACGTAGATGTAGTACGGGCCATCGGTACCAGCCGGGAGGGTAAAACTGCCCGACACGGTGTAGCTCTCGCCCGCCCCCAGGCCGCCAAGGTTGGCGCGCGTGACGGCGCCAAGCAGGGTCGCCCGTTCGCGGATATAGGTCGGATCGGGGCTGATGTACACGGCATCGACCCAACTGCGGGTGCCTTCCCATACCGCGGCGCCAAAGTTGGTCACCGTCCAGCTGATGGTTGTCTGTTCGCCCGAGAAGTTGTGGGGCTGGGTGACGATGTCGGTGACGCGCAGGTCGGCGGGGGCGCTCACGACGTCTGACAGTGCAGTGCCGCGGTTATTGCCCTCGTTGAGCTCGGCAACGCGGTTGTAATGATCGGTGACCACGAACAGGTATTGCCCGGTGACCGAAGGCGCGAGCTCGACGGTCTGGGTGACGGTGTAGCTGTCGCCATGCGCCAGCTCCCTGCTCTGCGCAAGCAGGCCCAGTTCCCACACGCGGGTGGCCTTGGACAGGTCGGGGTCGTTCGCCAGCACGATGCGGTCGTGCCAGCTACCCGAGAACACATCGCCGCGGTTCTCCACCGTATAGCTGAAGGTGTAGTGCGAGCCGGCAACGGCCGCCTCCGGCGCATTGACCGTGGCAACCACCAGATCCGGCGGGGTAATGCCGATGATGCTGATCGGGCGGGCCTTGTAGTTGTTGTTGTCGACCTGAGAGGGGTCGTCCGGGTTGATGTTGATGGCCAGGGTGTCTTCGAGGATCACGTTGTAGGTGTCGGTCCACACCGTGATGTAGTACTGGCCCGAGGCCAGATTGGCCGGCACGCGGACCTGAGCAGTGCCGAGATAGTCCTCGCCCGGCTGGAGGTGGCCAATGTGGGTGAAGGACCCCAGCAGGATGTCGCCCTTGTTTGCGCCCGGGCGGCGCGGATCCTTGGCCAGCCACACCGTGTCCGTCCACCGCTCCAGCGCCGCGCTCTCACCCCGGGTCGTGGCCACGCCCAGGTTGGAAACCTTGTAGCGGACCTCGATCTGGCTGCCATGAACGGCCTGATCGGGTGCGACCACATTGCTCGTCACCAGATCGCCGAAGGGCACCGGGTCAATATAGAGCTGTGCCGCACGGCGGTTGTTGTGTTCGTTGGGGTACTCGTCGACATTGTTGTTGCCGTCGGCGACGACGATCAGGAAAGCGTCGCCACGGAAGCGGATGGGAATGTTCACCATGCCGCTTTCAAACACATAGGACTCGCCGGGCGCCAGCGCGGACACGCTGCTGAACTGCCCGACCAGCACGTCGTCGGCGCTGAGCGTGCCATCGAGTGACAGGAATACCTTGTCGGTCCACTGCCCCGAGGTACTCACCGACCCCATGTTGGTAATGGTGTAGCGAATGCCTGCAGCGGTGCCTGAGGTCACGCTCTCCGGAACCTCCACCGCGGACACCCGCAGGTCCGGGCGATCAAGCAGGCTGACCTGGGTCATGCCGGCGGAGACGAGTTCGTTGTTGCTCCGCGCCGGGCCGTGCTCATAGACCTGCATCCCGTTGCCGCCGAGATGGGTGTTGGTGACCACCTTGATGCGATACAGGCCCTCGATCTTGCCTGGCAGGCGGACCTGCTCGGTGCGCGTGTAGCGGATACCGGACTCGAGACCGCGATCGTAGGTGAAGTTGCCCAACAGCACGGCGTTACCCGTGCCGCTGGCCGGAACCAGCCACACGGCGTCGACCCAGTTGCCACCGGCAGTGGCGAGGCCCTGGTTGAGCACCGTCCATGACAGCTCGAGCAAGCTGCCTTCCTGCGCCGTCGGCGCCGCGCTCACGGCCTCGACGACCAGGTCAGGCGTATCGGACAGCAGAACCGGCACCGCCACCGAGGTCGCGCGGTTGTTGTCGGCGTAGATGAACTCGTAGGGCACGACGCCAGAGCTCCCGGCCACGCGCACGTTGAAGTAGTACTCGCCCTCCAGCCCTTGGGGCAGCAGCACGTCCACGCTGCGGGTGTAGCGCTCACCCGGGGCCAGATGGCCGAGATGACTGGCCGCGCTGAAGGTCTGCACCACTCCGCTGCCGTCCGCATTGCGGCTGAGCCAGATCGTGTCGGACCACTGCGCCACGCTGGTCAGGCCGATGCCCTGGTTGACCACCTCCCAACTCACACGCACGCCCTGGCCGCTGGCGGCAGCCCCCTCGACGCTGACCGACTCGACACGCAGGTCGGCGTATGGAATGGGCATGATGTCCACGTCGTGCGTGACACGTCCCACGTTGTTGCCTTCGCGCCCGTTCTCGAAGACGGTGTTGCGCGCATCGGTGACGACGTAGATCTAGATCGGAAGAG
>DMQJ01000160.1 GCA_003455715.1 Acidimicrobiaceae bacterium
GTGGGCCGGTCCGCACTCGACGCGCCACTGGTGCTGTGCACCCTGCCGTCGTTCGTGCTGCTGGCAGTGGTGCCGCTGCTGCTCGCTGCGCTCGGAGCGCTCGCTCGCTAAAGGCGTGCCTCACTCCGTGGTGGCCACCTCGAACCCCGCGGGCAGTCGGCCGGCAGACCGAGCGACGATGTCGGCAGCCGAGCGCCCGGCCAGAGACTGCTCGAGGAACGCTGCCGTCATGGTGCCCAGGCCTTTCACGATCTCCGAGCAACGCTGCCGACTCCCCCCGGCTCGCTGGCACGACGAAGTGTCGAGGTCGAACGTGGTGTGCCGGGTGTGTTCGTCGGCCACCCACACGGTCACGAATGGGCCGCTGGGCACCATGTCCATCGTGGCCCGTCGGTCGGTCGCCTCGTTGCCGTTGGTGGTGTCGCCCGCCCCCGACAGCAGGATCATCGGGCGCTCGAGTGCATCGAACGACTCCGGGGCGAGACCCACCTCGGTCGCCCCCGGCGGCGACGCCACGACGAACGCCGCAAACCGATCGTCGGCACCGGGTTGCTGACCTGCGTCGATGGGCATCGAGACGCCCGCGAGTCGCATCACCGAACGGGCGCCGGCGGAGTGGCCGCCGTACACCAGGCGCTGCGGGTCGAACGGATACCCGGTGTCGCCACCGAGCATCCAGTCGAGCACGGCGTCGACGTCGGCAGGACGGTCCCAGTCGAGGTACATGAACATCGAACAGTCACCGACGGCGATGGCCGCGCAGAGTTGCTCGCGCGACTCCATCGACCGACCCGAGTGAGCAATCGCCACCACGGCGAACCCTTTGGCGGTGAGCGCAGGGGCCCAGTCGCCGGCGGCACGAGTGGTGGAGGTTTTGCCGCTGCTCCCCCCGTGCGACCACACCACGGTTGCCACCGGTTCCGATCCGCCGGATCGGGGCAGGAACACCTCGAGCAGCACCGTTCGAGGAGCTCCTCCGGCATCGCGGTAGCTGACCGCGTAGCGGTGGTCGCCAACCGCTTCCACCAACGGTTCGTCAGACCTCGCCGACGGCTCGCCAGCTGACGGCGCGGTGGTCGCCGTGGTGATCGCAGTCGACTCGATCGGCTCGCTGTGCTCACTCGCGGCACCGGCGCCAGTGGCCTGCGACTGACACGCAAGGGCCGGGGCCATCATGCCCAGCCACAGGGCCACGATCCACGATGTTCGCCGACGTGTCATGTGTGCAGGATGCGCCTCAACGGCCAATCTGCGCATCGGGAATCGTCCTGAAACTTCCACGACCGGCACGGACCGTCACGAGCACGGCGACGGGCGATGCACCGTGAGCGACGTGGAGTCGGTGGCCGTCTGCCCGCCGCGTTCCGCCCGCACCTCCACCGAGATGGTGCCCGACGCAGGCATGCTCGGCGAGCCGTTCACCGGGCCGAGCGTCACGCTCCAGACGCCGCCCCCGAGGTTGGCCATCGTGTACGTGTTGGTGCCGACTCCTGGCACGGTGACACGAGCTTGGACCGAGTCGGGCGCTCCTTGGGTGTCGGCCGTGACGGTGAACGTGGTCGGTCGAGTCGGGCACGCCCCGTCGATGACGGCGTCGATGTTCGACGGCGACGGACTCCGCACATCGACACCCAGTGCGGCCACGGTGGGAGGGGAGGTTGCAGGTGTCGTGTTGGGCGCGGCCGTCGAGGTGGCAGGGATCGTCGGGACGGTCGTCGACCCCCCGGGCTGAGTGGTGTTGGCACACGGGACGGGCCGAGCGAACGTGAGCGTGAGGGAGCGTCGAATCGTCGATCCGTCGGCGACAACTGCAACCACGTCGACCGCCACTGGGGCCGAGGCCGCCATCGCGGGCGAGCCGCTGTAGCCGCCGACACGAGCACGCCACTGTCCCGGTCCACCGGAGAAGGCCAGCGTGGTTGGGTCGCCGCCGGCAACTTGCACCGTCGCCCTCACGGACACCACGGCGCCCTTGGTACGAGCTTCGACACGAACCTCGGTGGGCCGGCCCGCGCAGTCGGCGAAACCGTCGGCGACAAACACCCCATCGTCGGGTGTGGTGCGTAGCTCCATGTCGGGGCTGATCGGCGAGCGGTCGCGGCGATCTGCGGTGCCGCTTCCACACGGTTCGGGCGCGCGAACGAGCAGCTCGACCGACCCGGTGGCGGTCGGGGCGGCATCGTCGCCAATCGCCTCCACGTGGACCGTGACCACTCGATCGGTCGACGAGCGCGACGCTTCGAACGGCCCCACCACGGCCATCCATGCGGCCTCGTCGGGCGAGGCAGCGAATTCCAGTTCCACCCTCCGGTTGCCGTCGACGACTCGCCCGCGCGGGCTCAAGTCGGCGGCGACGCCACTCACCATCACCATTGCCACCGCTGGCGAAGCAGGGCTGCACACCTGCGCAGCATCGACGCCCGCAGGAAGGGTCATCCAGATCTCGTCGGTGTCGACCGCCACCGCGAGTTCGGTCGTCGCCACGGTGGTGGACGTGCTGCTGGTGGTCGAACTCGAGGCAGTTGATGACGCGCCCTCGCTGGTGTCGGCGCTGCCGCCCTCGCCGCCGCACCCGGCCAGCAGTGCCAGCGAGAGTACGCCCAGCACGCGGACGGGCAGCCCGACCCGACCCGCAGAACCCGCTCGCATCAGGGTTCCTCCGCGAACCTGAAGCCAGCGACGATGTCGACGAACAACGGGCCGTAGGTGTCGACCGACGCGGCGGGGCACTCGCCCACCACGGTGACAGCGTCGACCACCGCCCGATCGGGGTCGGTGGGCGCGAGGAACATCGCCTGGATCTGCGCGACGTCGGGTTCGCCCGGCAGGGTCACGGCGCGCACATAGGTGACTCGATCGCCGAAGCGGCCCACCCGCTGAGCGTCGAGGCGAACGGTGGGGTGCTGTGCCCGTTGGGCCGCCAGCGTGCGC
>DMQJ01000389.1:0-469 GCA_003455715.1 Acidimicrobiaceae bacterium
CCGCGACCTGGCCGGTCGCATGCCCACCGAGATCAGCCAGGGGCAGCGCAAGCTGGTGTCGGCGGCCCGCGCGCTGGCTGCGCGGCCGCGGTTGGTGTGCATGGACGAACCGGCCGCTGGTCTCGACACGCACGAGAGCGCCGTGCTCGGTGAACGTCTGCGGGCGGTGGTGAACGAGGGCATCAGCATCCTGCTCGTCGACCACGACATGGGGCTGGTGCTCGGCATCTGCGACCGCATCCATGTCATCGAGTTCGGGCGCACCATTGCCGAAGGCGCCCCCGACGTGGTGGCCGCCGACCCGCTGGTGGTGGAGGCCTACCTCGGCCGACAGGGGGCTGCGGGATGAGGCTGCTCGACATCCGTGGTCTGTCGACCGGGTACGAAGGGGTGGCGGTGGTGCGCGACCTCGACCTGCACGTCGACGAAGGTGAAGTGGTGACCTTGCTCGGGCCCAACGGCGCGGGCA
>DMQJ01000389.1:678-974 GCA_003455715.1 Acidimicrobiaceae bacterium
GCGCGGGCAAGACCACCACGTTGCTCACCGTGTCGGGCATGTTGCCGGTGATCGCCGGCGACATCACGGTGCTCGGTCGGGCAGTGTCGTCGCGCCGGGCGCACCGCATCGCACGTGAGGGTGTCGCTCACGTCGCCGAAGACCGCTGCCTGTTCTTCCAACTCTCCGTTCGCGAGAACCTGCGGCTCGGATCGGCTCGCGGCAGCGAGGCCATCGATCGCGCACTCGAGTACTTCCCCGCGTTGGAGCCATTGATGGACCGTCGCGCCGGCCTGCTGTCGGGCGGCGAGCAGCAG
>DMQJ01000389.1:1190-3973 GCA_003455715.1 Acidimicrobiaceae bacterium
CGAGCAGCAGATGCTGGCCATGGCTCGTGCGCTCGCCGGGCGGCCGAAGCTGCTGATGGTGGATGAGATGAGCCTCGGACTGGCACCCATCATCGTGGAACGGCTGCTGCCGGTGCTGCGTCGCATCGCCACCGACACGGGCACCGGCGTGCTGCTGGTGGAGCAGCACGTGCACCTCGCGCTCGAGGTGGCCGATCGCGGCTACGTGCTCAGCCACGGCAACCTCATGCTGGCGGGCCCTGCCGCCCAACTGCGCGACAACCTCGGCCTGCTCGAAGCCTCGTACCTGGGCGGTAGCTCACTGGAAGGGAAGATGCGATGAGTGACTCACGCTTCGCTGGACGCACTGCGGTGATCGTTGGTGGCCACTCGGGCTTCGGCCTCGCGATTGCGCGACGGCTGGTGGCCGAGGGCGCGACGGTGGCTGTCGCTGGCCGACGCACATCGGTGGTCGACGAAGTCGCGGCCGAGCTTGGCGGCTCGGGGCACACCTGCGACATCACCGACGACGAGCAGGTGCAGGCGCTTGCCGCGGCAGCGGCCGAACGCCACGGTCGCATCGACGTAGCCATCAACTGCGCAGGCTTCGAGAAGTCGACACCCATTGCCAAGCTCACACCCGAGCGTCTCCGCTCGATGCACGCCGTGCAACTCGACGGCGCCCTGTACTGCATGCGTCACTTCGGCAACGCGATGGCCGCGAGCGGTGGCGGCGCGTTCCTGTCGCTCAGTTCCCTCACCGCTCACGCGCCCACCGGTGGTCTCGCCGCGTACGCATCCGCGAAGGCGGCCGTCGAGTACGCCACCAAGATCGCCGCGGTCGAGTACGGCCCCGCAGGCGTGCGGTTCAACGTCGTGGCTGCGTCGCTCATCGAGACACCGATGACCGAAGCGGTGTTCACCATCCCGCCCGTCGTGCAGGCGATGGTCGAGATGACGCCGCTCGGCCGCACGGGCACGGTCGACGACATCGCCGCGGCGGCCGCGTTCCTGTGCTCCGACGATGCCGCCTTCATCACCGGGCAGACGGTGTGCGTCGATGGCGGCGGATCACTCCTCGCCCTGCCCACACCACAGATCTACGCCGACGTCAGTCGGCGATGGAAGGAGAGCCATGCTGAGCAATGACCAATCCCGTCGTCGTTGGGTCGCCGCTGTCGCTGCGCTGGCCCTCGCCGGTGCCGCGTGCAGCGACGACTCATCATCGGGGTCGTCGGGGTCTGCCACCACCGAGCCGTCGTCGACTGCCGCGCCCACCACCGAGGCGGTCACCGACAACACGGGCTCACCCGACACGGGCGTGCCGACCTCCGACGGGTCGGGTGGCGACCTGTCGAACTCGGCCATCTTCCCCACGCTCGGGCCACCCACCGGTGAGCCGATGCGGATCGGCCTGGTCAACACCGAGGGTTCGCCGGGGCTCGACTTCCCCGAGATTCGGCGCACCATCGAGAGCGCGGTCGACTACCTCAACCAGCACGGTGGCATGGGTGGGCGGCCGATCGAGTTGGAGGTGTGCATCGTCACCGGGGCACCCGAAACGTCGCAGGCCTGCGCGCAGGAACTGGTGGGCAAGAACGTCGAGTTGGTGCTCATCGGCCTCGACCTGTTCCCCGACTACCCGACCTACGCGGCGGCCGACCTGCCGATCATCGGCGTGCTGCCGATCCTTCCCGGCGACTACCAGTCCGATGCACTGTTCCTCACGGGTGGCAATGCCACGGTGGGCGCGGCGATGGCAGCGGTGGCCAAGAACCACTTCAACGCCACCACGGTCGGCATCGTCAGCGCCGACAACCCCGGCGCCAACGCATCCGAAGCGGCCCTCACCGCCGCGCTCGACAAAGCAGGCATTGCACACACCACCGTGAAGGGTGGCGACAACGAAACCGACGCCGGGTACCAGGGCCTGGTGCGCGAGGCGGCGAAGGACAACCCCGACCTGCTGGTGTCGCTGTACTCAGGCCCCGGCTGCATCGGCACGATGCGCGGGCGGGCATCGCTGGGCATCGACATTCCGGTGCTCACCACCGGCATCTGCGCCAGCGACGACGTCATCTCGCAGGTGGGCGACGATGCCAACGGATGGTTCTTCACCGGCGTGTCGACGCAAGAGGAAAGCCCCGAGCTCGACATCCTGAGGGAGATCGTCGCCCCGGTGGTCGATGTTGACCCGGCCGATGTCGACCCGACCTCGCTCGGCCTCGGAGGCCTGGCGTTGTTCGAGATCATGTCGCTGGCGACGTTCTCGCTCGACTTGGTGGAGGCTGGCGAGGAGGTGACGGGCCGTGCGCTGTACGACTACCTCGGTTCCACCTCGGGGCTACGGCTGTGGCCGAACGGCTCGGAGATCCAGTGCGGGGCATCGCCTGCGCAGCCGACGATCTGCTCGTTCACGTTCCCGTTCGCCGAGTACAAGGACGGCGAGGTCACCACCGTGCCGGGGCTGGAGGCGGTGTCGAGCCTCGAGTTCCTGCCGTGAGCCCGGTGGTCGACACCGAACACTTCGACCCGCGCGACGAGGCGTTCATCCAGTGCCCGTACCCGCATTACGCCGCGCTGCGTGCCGAGGGTGGGGTACACGAGATCGACGGTGAGTCGGTGGGCCGTCGCGGCCAACGGGTGTTCGCGGTGTCACGTCACGACCTCGCCATCGAGGTGCTCGCCGACTGGCGCACGTGGTCGTCGCGGGTCGGCTCGCCGTCGGCCGTTCCACCACCGCACCTCATCGAGCAGCTCCGGGCCATCGCCAGGGGCGGGGTGCGAGCCGCCTCCACCATGCT
>DMQJ01000389.1:4223-4669 GCA_003455715.1 Acidimicrobiaceae bacterium
GCGAGCCGCCTACACCATGCTCACCGCCGACCCGCCGGTGCACACCCGCTACCGCCGGTTGGTGTCGAAGGCGTTCACGCAGCGGCGCGTCGCCGAGTTGGGGCCCACCATTCGGGCCATCTGCGACGACCTCGTCGACGGGTTCGACGGCTCGCCCCTCGACCTGCACGAGGCGTACTGCGTGCCGATCCCGGCGCGCACCATCGCCGCGGCGCTGGGCGTTCCGCAGGAGCGGTTCGCCGACTTCAAGCGGTGGGCCGATGCCGGGGTGGCGGCCATCGGCCGCGAGCTCGACGACCAGGGATGGATCGACTCGGCCAACGGTGTGGTCGAGATGCAGCAGTACTTCGCAGCCGAGCTCGAGCACCGTCGAGAGCACCCTGCCGACGACCTGCTCACCGACCTGCTCGCTGCCCGGCTCACCCCCGACGACGGGGTGGAGGGCG
>DMQJ01000472.1 GCA_003455715.1 Acidimicrobiaceae bacterium
AGCTCGCGGGTTCGGCGGGTGTCGCGAAGTCGTCGTAGGCGGCCAGAGCACGGGGGCCGTACACCGTCGACGGGCCGCCGTTCATCAGGATGGCGACGCCCATGGCCTCGGCCACTTGGGCCCGGGTTGCGCCCTTCCGGGCGGCGCCGCGGGCGTGCGAGGCGATGCAACCATCGCACTGGCGGGTGACAGCCACCACCAGGGCCAGCAACTCCTTGGTGGCTTCGTCGAGTGCGCCGGGGCCCATGGCCGCCTTGTGCAGGTCGGCGAACGCCTTCACCGTGTCGGGAATCTCGTGGCGCAGTTCGCGGGCGATCGGGGCCAGGGCATTGGCGACGTCGGAGCCGTAGTGGTGGGAGTGTTCGCTCATACCTGGCAGGGTATCGGTGGTCTGCGTGGCGCACCAGTGACCAACGGCCCGGTAGAAACGGTGCATGCATCCTGCTTCGCTCGCTGTGTCCGCCGGTCGCCCGAAGGGCCATGGCGACCCGCTCAACCACCCGGTGGTGTTGGCCAGCAACTTCCGCGGTGAGGAAGGCGTGTATACGCGCACCCACGGCACTGCAGGCTGGATCGGGTTGGAGGAAGCCGTGGGCGCGCTCGAGGGCGGGCGTGCAGTTGCTTTCGGTTCTGGCATGGCGGCCGCTTCGGCGGCGCTGTTCGCGCTGGCGCCAAAGGTGCTCGTGTTGCCGACGTTCAGCTATCTCGGCGTGCGGGCGCTGGTGGCCGACCTGGTCGAGCAGGCCCGCATGGAGGTGCGGTTCGTCGACATCGCCGATACGGCGGCCATGGTGGCCGCGTGTGCCGGTGCCGACGTGGTGTGGGTGGAGACGCCCACCAACCCCACGCTCGATGTCGCCGACCTGCCCGCCATTACGGCCGCCGCGCACGCTGCAGGCGCCAAGGTGGTGGTCGACAGCACGTTCGCCACGCCCGTGTGCGCCCAACCACTGTCCGACGGAGCCGACGTGGTGGTGCACAGTGGCACCAAGTTCATCGGTGGGCACAGCGACCTGCTCATCGGCCTCGCTGTCGCTGCCTCCGACGAGGTCTACGACCGCCTCCACCACGCGCGGCTGGTGAACGGATCCACGCCGGGCGCGCTGGAGGCATTCCTTGCTTTGCGCGGCCTGCGCACCCTGCCGTTGCGCATGGAGCGCATGCAGGCCAATGCGGTCGAGTTGGTGGCTCGCTTGGGCGCCCACCCGCACGTGGCCGAAGTGCGCTATCCGGGCTTCGGGGCGATGGTGTCGTTCGTGGTGGCCGGGGGCGCCGACGCCGCCGACGCGGTGTGTCGCTCCGTGGAGTTGCTCGTGCCCGCCACCAGCCTCGGTGGCGTAGAGACCACCATCGAGCGACGGCAGAAGTACGCGGGCGACGCCCACGTGCCGCCCGGCCTGCTGCGCATGAGCGTGGGCATCGAGCACATCGACGACCTGTGGGCCGACCTCGCCCACGCCCTCCCGTAACCCAACGTTGGCGTTGGCGCCGCATGTGGTGCGGTCTCAGCGCCGACTTTGGTTCGGCCCGGATCTCCACACACAAAGTTGGCGTTCGCGCCGCACCTGGCGCGGTCTCAGCGCCGACTTTGGTTCGGCCCGACTCCCATTAGAGGGGGCGGGTGCGGGTGAAGGTGGGGGGTTCGATGCCTGCGGCTTCGGCCGACTGGAAGGCGGCGGCTTCGAAAATGCCTTTGGCCATCAGCGAGGTGGCGGCGAGGCGCTTCGCTGCGTACACCGCCGACCGTGCTTCGTGCACGCTGCGGTCGTTGGGGGCGGCGAGCGCGGCCATCTCGATCAACTCGCCTGCGAGACGGGTATCGCCGGCCTCTACGAGCGCAAGTGATCGGGCCACCAGTGGTGCCACGCCTCCGGCCAAGGCGGCCACCTCGCGGGCCACGTCGCGCTGACGAGCGGGCAGCAGCCGGGCCGGGTTGCCGTCCCACCAACCACCGTAGGTGCGCCAGATGTTGCGCACCACGAACTCGGGCTCGTCGTAGAACGGGCGCAGCCATGGCAACGCAAGCACGTCGTCGGGCACCTGGATGTCGTGGATCGCGTCCTCCATCGTGCCGTCGGCGTTGAGCGACTCGATCACCTCGCGCACCAGGTGTTCGAGTGCCTCGGCGGTGCTGGTGAGCACCAGTTCCCCGCGGTGCGCCTCGCTGACGGGCAGGCCATGGGCGGGGGCCACCAGCGACGGTGACAGGGCGGCCATCTTGCGCAGCGCGGCCGCCCACTCGGCGGGGAAGCGCAGCACCTTCTGCGGGTTACCGCAATTGGGGAAGTTCCAGATGAGCATGTCGCCCACGAACAGAACACCACGGCCCACCCATTCGGTCCACGCGTGGTCGTCGGTTTCGCCGCGGTCGTGTCGCAGCACGAACTGCTCGCCGCCGACCTCAAGCGTCATCTCCGTGGCGAAGGTGACATCGGGATCCGGTGTGACGGTGGGCAGGAAGGCCGACTCGAAGCCGACTGCCGCCCCCGCGTTGCGCCGTCTGCTGGGCCCGAACTGGCGACGATTGATGGCGGTGTTGTAGCCGTTGGTGTCGCGGTAGCGAGCGAAACGCCCGGTGACGTTGGTGTGGCCGACGAAGCGAGGGCGAGGGCGGCCGTGGGCCTCGGCGTCGGCCAGGAAGGCGCCTGCGCCACCCACGTGGTCGACATGACCGTGGGTGTACACCACCGTGTGCACTGGGTCGTCGGTCCAGCCACGGATGGCTCGCACCACGGCCTGGCCGGTGGCCTCGCCCGACGCGTCGAACACCACGAGTCCATCGGCGGTGCGTACGACCCACGAGTGCGAGAACGCCTCCACCACGGCCAGGTCGTCGGCCACCACAGACAGTTCCAGGTTCACCCGGTTGGTGGGTACGTCGGTGCGTCGAGTGTCGATGACGTCGTTGGCGTAGCTGATCAGGTCCATCACCCGCGGACACTAGTGCCGAGACCCCATTGTTGGCGTGGGCGCCGCACCTGGTGCAGCCTCAGCGCCGACTTTCAGGTGTGGCGGGCCAGGACGACGGTGCCGGCTTGGAGGTGGACGGCGACGGTGGCCGCGCAGTCGGGGGGAAGCCACACTTCCGTGGTGCCGCCCATCGACGCCGCGTCGGATTCGACCGTGGGCCCGGCGAGGCCGTCGCACACTTCGCTGCCGTTGCCGAACACCACCACCGAGTCACCCGGCACCAGCGATGGCGCGCCAGTGCGGGGGAGCGCCATGGCCACCCAACCCGTCGGCGGCGCGGCATCGGAAAGGTCGAGCGCGGTCACCACTTCGCCAGCACCAACGCTTCGGCCGGCCACGCCCGTTGGCGCGGCGCTGACTCCCCCGGACGGCACCATCGCCAGCGGGAACTCTTCAGCCTTCACCGCCCACTCATCGCCCGCATCGAGCGACCGACTGGCCACCCACACCGTGCGGGTGGTGCCCCACGCATCGGCCCGCCGGTCGGCGGCGGCGAGGGCCGACTGCACCGCCCACCAGCACGTGAGGCCGGCGACGGCAACGACCATCCAATACAGCCATGGGCGCTGGCTGAGCGCTGAGCGTGCTTTGGCCGCGATAGGCGGCACGGGCGGAAGACGACGGAACTGCATGCAGGCCTCCAGGGCGCGAATCGACCAGGGTTATCAGCGGGGAAGCCGTGCGGCGCACCATATCGGCGCGGAGGGTGAAGCTGCGATGAGAAGTGGTGACTCAGCTCGCCGCGGCCGACGACGACGTCGACGATGGCGTGGCGTTCGACGTCGAGGCGGCGCTGCTGGTGCCGCTCGAGGAACTCGACGTCTCGCTGCTCGACGAGCTGGACCCCGAGTCGGTGGCCGCGCTGCTCGTACTGCTCGACGACGAGGTGGAGCTGGACGACCCGCGGCTGTCGGTCTTGTAGAACCCGCCACCCTTGAAGGTGACTCCCACCGGCGTGAACACCTTCTTCACCTGCATCACCTGGCCCGTAGCCGGGTGGGCGGCCTCGGTGAGCGCAGCATCGGTGAATGCCTGCTGCACTTCGATGGTCTCGCCGGTCTCGACGAACTTGTAGACGTAAGTGGGCATCGATGGCTCCTGCAGAGGGAGTTAGCAGTCTGGTACGGCGAGTGCTAAGGCTAGCGGCCGTAACATGGCGGCGTGCGTGTCCGGACTGCCGTCATTCCGTGCGCGGGGAAGGGCACCAGGTTCCAGCCCATCACCCGCACGGTCCCCAAGGAACTGCTGCCCATCGTCGCCAAACCGGCGCTGCAACTGGTGGTGGAGGAGTGCGCCGGCGCTGGCATCGACCACGTGGTGCTGGTGAGCAGCCACGCCAAGCCGGCCATCGCTGCATTCGCCCTCGATGTCACCGAGCACATGCCCGGCATGCGCATGAGCGTCGCCTACCAAGACGAGCCGCTCGGTCTCGGGCACGCAGTCGGTTGTGCACGAGCCGCCGTGGGCGACGAGCCGTTCGCGGTGCTCTTGCCCGATGAGTTGATGGGCGACAGCAGCCTGCTGGCCCAGATGATCGACGTGTGCGAGCGCACGGGTGGCAGCGTGGTGGGCCTGAAGCAGGTGCCGCGCGAAGAGGTTCCCGCCTACGGCGTCATCGACCCGTCGGGCGAGATGAACGCCGACGGTGTGGTCGCGGTGCGCACCATGGTGGAGAAACCGTCGCTCGCCGAGGCACCGAGCGACCTCATCATCATCGGTCGCTACGTGCTCACCAACGATGTCTTCGACCTCATCGATCAGGTGCAGCCCGGCGCCAAGGGTGAAATCCAGCTCACCGACGCCTTGCGGGTGCAAGCCGCTTCCGGCCCGTTCCACGGCGTGCTGAGCCGCATTCAACGCCACGACACCGGCAACCCGCTCGGCTGGCTCACCGCCGTGGTCGACATCGCGCTCGACGATCCCACGCTGTCGGCGCCGTTCGAGTCGTGGTTGCGAGAGCGCCTCGCCCCATGACCACCCGGGCTGCGCAGGCACTTGCCGAGCAGCTTGGGTCGCTCGGCACCACCGAGCGGGCGGTCGGGCAGGCTGCGTACCTGAAGAGCACCGACCATCACGTGGGTGTCACCGTGCCCGACGTGCGCCGAGTGGCGAAGGCGTGGCTACGCACCGCCCGCCCCACTCACGAACAGCTGCTCGCCCTCGCCGACGCGCTGTGGGAGCACCGCACCGGCGGCCGACCGGTGTACGAGTGCCGTTTGCTCGCCGTGGAGTTGCTCGCGGGTTCGCCGCGGTTGCTCACCGCAGCCGACCTGCAGTTCATCGAGGGTCGTTTGAGAGAGTGCGGCACCTGGGCACTGGTCGACCCGCTGGCCGGCTGGGTAGTGGGCCGCATCGTCGAAACAGAACCGGTACAGGCGCTACCGGTGCTCGACCGCTGGGTGGGCGACACCGACTTCTGGGTGCGGCGCTCGGCGGTGCTGGCCCTCAGCCGCAGCCTTGCAGCCGGCCGAGAGCGCGAGCGCTTCTATGGCTATTGCGAGCGGCTGTTACCGGAGACCGAGTTCTTCATCCGCAAGGTGCTCGGGTGGATGCTCCGCGAGGAGGCGAGCCGGAATCCTGCCGAGGTGGAGGCCTGGCTGCGGGCACACATGCAAGGCATGAATCTGGTGACGCTGCGCGAACCGATGCGCAAGTTCAGCCCGACGGTTGCGGCCGAACTGCGGGCGCTCTACGACACCCGGCGGTAACGGCCGGGCAGGTCGACCGGAAGGCCGTGGTCGTCGACCTCGAACTGCTCGTCGTCGAATCTCCACGTGACGGAATCGACGCGGGTGAGCCGCCGCGGTTCGGCCAACACCTCCAAGGTCTCCACATCCACCGTCACGACGGGCACGTCGGCGGTATGCCCATCGAGTAATGGCAGCCGCCGCACGGGGAGCGCATGGGTGAATGGTGTGCAGGGCAGCAGCACGTCGTAGCAGCCGTCGAGTTCGGTGCGGTGGGCGCCGTTCATCTCGCCCCACCTGCCGTGTCCGTCGGTGGCCAACCACAGGTCGGGCTCGGGGAGATCGCGGAACAGGATGAACTGGCGAACCTGCCACGTGGGCGAGAGGCGCAGCACATACTCGATGCGTTCGCGTCCGACCGCGCCGTTGACGGTGAAGCCCTCGTTCTCCCACCGGATGGTGACGGTCTCCAAGCCCTCGCCGTCCCAGGTGGCCCAGCGCACCACGTGGCCGGGTGCTTCGTGGGCAGCTACGAACGGCGCGTACATCACGGCCACGGTACCGTTGCCGAGGTGATCACGCTCGACGAGGCCCGCCACCATGTGATGTCGAACTGCCCGCCGCTTCCGGCGGTCGAGGTGCCGTGTCGTGCGGCTACCGGGTTGGTGTTGGCCACCGAGGTGCGCGCTGCCGAAGACGTCCCTCCGTTCGCCAACTCTGCAGTCGACGGCTACGCGGTGGTGGCGGCATCGCTGGCTGGTGCGTCGGCAGACGAGCCCGTGCTGCTGCCCGTGGTGGGTGAGGTCGCCGCTGGCGCGTCGACGGATCGGGTGCTGCGTACCGGCGAGGCCATTCGCATCATGACGGGTGCGCCGGTGCCCGCAGGTGCCGATGCGATCGTGATGGTGGAAGACACTGAGCGGCTCGACGGCGGCGCCACGGTGCTCGTGCGGCGAGCCGTGTCGGCGGGTGATGCGGTGCGTGGCGTGGGCGACGACGTTCGTGCCGGTGCGTTGCTCTACGCGGCGGGCACGCTGGTCACCCCTGCGGTGGCCGGAGTGCTGGCCAGTGTGAACGCATCGCCGGTGACGTGTGTGCCGCGGCCGCGTGTGGCCGTGCTGAGTACCGGCGACGAGTTGATCGACGACGGCTCGCCCCTGCAGCCCGGGCAGATTCGCGAGAGCAATCGCACGATGCTGCTGGGCCTGGTGGCCGACGCCGGGTGCGACGCCGTCGACCTCGGCATTGTTCGCGACGACGAAGCGCTGTTGGAAGACGTGCTGCGCTCGGCAGCCGACTCGTGTGACGCCATCGTCACCAGCGGCGGGGTGAGCATGGGCGACTACGACGTCGTGAAGGCCGTGCTCAGCCGCATCGCCCGCATGCGCTGGATGCAGATCGCCATCAAACCGGCCAAGCCGTTCGCCTTCGGCATGCTGGCCACCCTCGACGGCACCCGCGAGGTTCCCGTGTTCGGGCTGCCGGGCAACCCGGTGAGTTCGCTGGTGTCATACGAACTGCTTGCCCGCCCCGCGCTGCGGCAGATGGCCGGGCACCCAGCGGTCACTGTCGACCGGCCGACGGTCGAGGCGGTGGCCGACGCCGGGCTTCCCCGCCGAGCCGACGGCAAGACGCACTTCATGCGGGTGTTCGCGTCGTTCGCCGCCGACGGGCGGGTGCATGTCGCCTCCGTGGGGGCCCAGGGCAGCCACCAGTTGGCAGCCACGTCGCTGGCCAATGCCATCGCCGAGGTGCCCGATGGCTACGGAGTTGCCCCCGGCGGCTCGGTGCGCACCATTCTGCTTTCGGTAGGGTGAGCCGATGGCCGTGCAGGATCTCGTCGACCCGTTTGGTCGCACCATCCGCGACCTGCGCATCAGCGTCACCGACCGCTGCAACTTCCGCTGCACGTACTGCATGCCCGAGGAAGGGATGCAGTGGGTGCCGCGCAGCGAGGTGCTCACCTTCGAGGAGATCGAGCGCGTCGCCAGGCTGTTCGTCGAGCGATTCGGCGTCGATGGCATTCGCCTCACCGGCGGCGAACCCACCATGCGCGCCCATCTTCCCGTGCTGGTCTCCAAGCTGGCGGCGCTCGGCGTCGACATGGCACTCACCACCAACGCGGCCACCTTCCGCCATCATGCTCACGAGTTGCGCGAGGCCGGGCTGCGGCGGGTGAACATCAGCCTCGACACGCTCGACCGCGAGAAGTTCGAGCGCATGACCCGTCGCGACGAGTTGGTGCGCGTGCTCGACGGCATTGACGCTGCGCTCGAGGCAGGGTTCGCGCCGGTGAAGATCAACGCGGTGGTGCAGCGCGGGGTGAACGACGACGAGATCGTCGCGCTCGCCACCTTCGGCCGCGAGCGCGGCGTCGAGATGCGCTTCATCGAGTTCATGCCGCTCGACGCCTCCGGCCACTGGCTGCACGACGACGTCGTGGGGCAAGACGAAATCGTCGCCCGGCTGTCGGAGGCATTCGAGCTCGATCCGGTGCCGGCCCGCGGTGCCGCACCCGCCGACCGGTGGCGCTACGGCGACGCCGACGAGTTGGCCGCCAAGGGCCGGGGCGGTGGCGCGATGGTGGGGGTCATTCCCACGGTCACCAAGCCCTTCTGCGGCGACTGCGACCGGGTGCGCCTCACCGCCGACGGCCAGTTCCGCACCTGTTTGTTCGAAACCCGCGAGTTCGACGTGCGCGACGTGCTGCGCAGCGGTGGCTCCGACGACGATCTCGCTGCCCTCATCGAACGGGCCGTGGGCACGAAGTGGGCCGGCCACCAGATCGGCCAGGTCACGTTCGTGAAGCCACGCCGCACGATGAGCCAAATCGGCGGCTGATTGCTGGCTGCCCCGACGACCCAGTCGCCGCAGTGGTCAGCGGTCGAAGGCGCTGAGGATCAGGATGGTGCCGAGGAGGGTCGTGCCGAGGGCCCCCATGACGACGCCGAGCCACGCCCTTACCTTGCCGCGCCGTTCGGGGTGCTTCGCTAGGTCGCGCAGCGCCACGAACCCCACCACGAGTGAGATCGGCGCCGGAAGGAGCACCCATGAGAGGAGGCCCAGATAGCCGGCCGCCACTGCCCACGGCGACACACTTACGGGGACGAGAAGGTGTGTGTATCCGGGAGTGCTCGGGGCTCGCCGCTGTCCGTACGGGTTCGCAGGCGAAGGAGGTGGCATGGGCGGCGGTATGTCTGCCGACCGCGCATCGGGGGGAGGTGGCAGCTCAGGGTCGCCATCGAACGTCATCTCCGTCAGTCTTGCAGGAGTGATGGTGTCGATCTCGGGCGCCTCGCCGTGCCCACGTGGGTTCGACCCGAGTGGGCACTCGCGCCCCGGGAGGCGAGTGGGCACTCGCTTGCCGGTTCTCACTCGGGTGGGCGACATCTCACTCGGGTGGGCGACACGTCACTCGGGTCAGCTCCCGCCCAGAAGGCGGCGGGGCACCATCGCGCCCGACTAACGTCGGCGCATGCGATTGCTCGTGGTCGGCGCAGGCGGAGTCGGATCATCAATCGTCCCCATCGCCGCCCGCCGGCCCGCCTTCGAACAGATCGTCGTCGCCGATGTCGACGCGGCACGGGCGGCCCGGGCCGCGGCCCGCACCGGAGCCGACCACGTCATCGGCACTCGCGTCGACGCATCGGACCGCATCGACCTCGTCGAACTGGCACGCACGTCACGCGCCGACGTGGTGGTGAATGCCTGCGACCCTCGCTTCAACCCGCCCATCTTCGACGCCGCCTTCGAGGCAGGGTGCCACTACCTCGACATGGCGATGCACATGTCGGTGCCGCACCCCACCCGCCCGTACGAGGAGTGCGGGGTGAAGCTCGGCGACGCCCAGTTCGCGGTCGCCAATCAGTGGGAAGACCGCGAACTGCTGGCCATCGTGGGCATGGGCGTCGAGCCCGGCTTCAGCGACGTCGTGGCCCGTTACGCCAGCGACCATCTGTTCAGCCGCATCGATGAGGTCGGCGTGCGCGACGGCGCCGACCTGGTGATCGACGGGTTCGCCTTCGCCCCCACGTTCAGCATCTGGACCACCATCGAGGAGTGCCTCAACCCGCCCATCATCTACGAACGCGACCGTGGCTGGTTCACCACCGAGCCGTTCAGCGAACCGGAGACGTTCCACTTCCCCGACGGCATCGGCCCGCTCGGCTGCGTCAACGTCGAGCATGAGGAGGTCATCCTCATGCCTCGCTGGCTCGATGTGGGCCGGGTGACGTTCAAGTACGGCTTGGGCGACGAGTTCATCGACGTGCTGAAGACCCTCCGCAAGCTGGGCCTCGATTCCACCCGCCCCGTCACCGTTCGCGGGCAAGAGGTGTCGCCGCGCGACGTGGTGGCCGCCACCCTTCCCAACCCGGCCGAGCTCGGCGACCGCATGCGCGGCCGCACCTGCGCAGGCTCGTTGGTGACCGGGCTTGGTGTCGACGGCCGCCCCCGGAGCACCTACCTCTATCAGGTGGTCGACAACGAGTGGACCATGCGCGAGTACGGGCACCAGGCCGTGGTGTGGCAAACGGCCGTGCACCCGGTGGTGGCGCTCGAACTGGTTGCCACCGGCGAGTGGAAGGGCGCGGGGGTGAAGGGGCCGGAGGCGTTCAGTGCCGACCCGTTCCTCGCTCTCCTCAACGAACACGGAGCGCCCTGGGCGATGGAGGAGCGGCCAGCATGACCCTCGCCCGCCTCAACAAGTTCGAGGCTGAACAGCTGATGAACCGCTACGACACCGAGCCTGTGGCCGCGCTCACGGAGGCGCTGCGAGTGGTGCTCGACCGTCCCCACGACGACTGGCCGGCACTGGTGAACGCTGCAGGGTTCAGGTGCGATCGCCGCATCCTGTTGCACGCGGCCGACCCATCCGCGCTCGACGACCTGGCTGCGGAGCTCAACGAGTTGCGATCCCTCGACCCAGCCGGGCGTCGACCGGGCTGAAGCATTCGACCGTGCTCAGCGGTCGGCGAGGGAGCACGCCGTGGTGCCGCCCGGCAGACGGTGGCGGTTGCGGGCCACCCAGCGGTAGGCCACCCCACTCGGCCAGTGGATGCCCGGCACGCGCATGAGTGCCCCGAGCAACCACCAGCCCTTGCCCGCCGCCAGCAGGAGCGCGCTCACCCCATCCTCCGCTGCATGCACTCGATGGTCGCGAGCGACGTACTGCACGGCCACCTGGCATGCCGCCTCGGTGAGACCCAACGCGGCAAGGTTGGTGCGTTGGTAGGGCACCACTGTGGGCATCCGCCCGATCCACCGTTGGGCGAACCGCACCGACGACGAACAGAAGGCGCAGTCGCCGTCGAACACCAACACTGGCAACGAGATCGGCTCGGTCACAGGTTGCAGGCTACGGCCAGTCGGCAAGCACGGGCTGGGCCATCACCATACGCCGGTCGAACCCCACCTCGGTGGGAAGGAACCCGTTGCGGTCGGGCCACAGCAACTGCACCGCATCAAACGGACGACCCTTGCGCCACGCCACCGCAGTGCCCAGCAGGTCGACGGTGACCTCGGGGGCGAGCGGAGCGAAGACGCACCGCTGCTCGCCATCGAAGAGCCCGGTGAGCGCCACCCCGAGAGGGATCTCGGTGCCACCCCGCAAGAGGTCGGCGACCATGTCGAACAAGCCTCTGGCGGCTGATGGAGTGAGCCCGAACACCACCACCTCGGGGAACCCGAACGCCTCCGGATAGCCGATGGTGTACACGTAGCCGGCCAACGGCGGATCGGTGTCGGTGCGGGCTGCCACGGGCTCCATCGCCCACCCGTGGGTGTCGATCATCCACTCGATCTTCTCCGCGTGCGGGATGTGGAAGTCGGGCAGTTCCATGCGATCAGTCAACCAGGCCGCTCAGATGAGCGCTTCGGAACCAAGATCGAGGCAGTGCCGCACATGGCGAGTGGCCATGGCCGCGAACATCGCCTCACTGCGCTCGCTGGCCCCGACGATCTGCGACGCCACCACGGCCATGATGACGCCGCCGTAGGCGTCACGGGCGTAGTGGCGGAAGAACTCGTCGCCATCGGTATGCACGCCGTAGCCGGCCAGCGCTCCGAGGTAGTCGTCCACCAGGCCGCGTTCGATCTCACGACGCACCTCGGGAAGTGGGCCAGCGCCCATGAAGTAGCTCACATCGGCGCTGGCCGGGCCTTGCCCGGGCGTCTGCCAGTCGACCGCTGCCACGGGGTAGCCACCGGCAGGCGACTCGAACATCAGGTTGTCGAGCCGGTAGTCGCCGTGCGTGACGGTAAGCGGCAGGTTGCGCCCTTCGATCCAGTCGGGGATGCGGGGCCCGAAGCGCTCCACCAACGCCACCCCCTCCGCGTCGAGGTACTTCGAGTACGTACCAAGGAAGCCCGGTACGAACATGGTCCACATGCCCTGCAGCGCCGGGGCATCGCCCGACGTGCGCTTCTGCAGGAACTCGATGTGCGAGAGCGAGTCGTCGCCCCACCGCGGGCCGTGCAGGCGGGCCAACTCCAACACCGCGATACGGGCGTGCTCGGCTGAGCAACCGGTGATCTGATTGCCCTGCTCGGCGGGCGAGAGATCCTCCATCACGAGCACGAAGTCGCCACTCTCGGGGTGCCATTCGCTGTAGTGACAGTGCGCCACACGGATGTCGACCGTGGGTGCGATCTGCCGGTAGAACTGCACCTCCCGCTCGTAGTTGCGCAGCGCAATGCCGGTGGCTCGGCTGGTGGGGTCGGGTGACGGCAATTTGGCGATGAGGCTGGCCGGAAGGTCGCTGCCCGCGGGCGCCTCGATGGTGAGGCGCAGGTTCATGCCCACGAGGCCGTCGCCAATGCGCTTCGTACCGGTGATGCGGACATCGGCGTCGAGCACAGTGCTCAGCCATTCGGAAGTGATTGCGTCGGGCTCCATGGACCGCCGACGGTAGCCCTTCGGCGCCGCTTCTGGCACAGTTGGCGCATGACGGCGACCGCACAGGGCACGTCGGCCGAGTTGGCCGACCACATCGATCGGCTCGACCGAGACGGCTACACGATCGTGCGAGATGCCTTCGACGCCGAACTGGCCGCGGCGATCGACGCCGACATCGACCGTCTGGAGCGCGACCTCAACATCCAGGTGGGCGGCAACGGTTTCGAGGGGCGGGCCACCACCCGCGTCTACAACCTGCTGGCACACGGAGCCCTCTACGAACAGATCCCGGTGCACCCCGTCGTGCTGCCCCTGATGCATCACCTCCTCGGCACCGGTTGCCTGGTCAGCAGCCTCAGCGCGATCACCATCCATCCCGGCGAGACCCCCCAGCCCATCCACGCCGACGACCAGGTGATTCCAGGGCCCAAGCCGCGCCAGGCCGTCACCGCCAACAGCATGTGGGCCATCACCGACTTCACCGAAGCCAACGGCGCCACCCGCATCATTCCCGGCAGCCACCGGCGCGACCACTCCCCCACCTACGGCCAGCACTACGACAGCGTCCCAGCCGAGATGCCTGCGGGCAGCATTCTCGTGTGGGACGGTGGCTTCTGGCACGGCGGCGGGGCCAACACCACCCAGCAGCGCCGCCGCGGCATCGCCATGAACTACTGCGCTGGCTACATCCGCCAGCAGGAGAACCAGCAG
>DMQJ01000074.1 GCA_003455715.1 Acidimicrobiaceae bacterium
GTGGTGGCTCCGGTGGTGGCGACTCGGTGCCACCCGTCACCGACCCCTCCAGTCCGTCGACATCGTCGGCCCCCACCTCCACCTCGCCCGATCGCCCCGGTGGTTCGGTGCCGGTGTCGTCGCCGCGCACCACGGCGCCGCCTGCCAGCTCGGTGCCGGGCACCACGGTGCCCACCACCAATCCGCCTCCCAGCAGCACCACGTCCACGTCCACGACGTCGACGACATCCACCACCACGGCCACCACGTTGCCGCCCCCGCTCACTCAGCTCAACGCTGTTGCCAGTCAACGCACTGCGGCGTTGGCGGGCGGCGAGTTGCAGATTGAGGTATCGCTCGCCAACCCGGGTTCGGTGGCCGCCACTGGCATCGTGCTCAACCTTCCGGTGCCTGCGGGCGCCACGTTCTCTCGCACGCAGGCTGCTGCTTCCATCGCTGGCCCGCTGCAGTTCACCACCTCGTTGTCGGCCGGGTGGTCGTGCACCGGCGCGGTGTCGTGCACCTACGCGTCGCTGCCAGCGGGTCAGCAGACCTCCGTGGTGTTGGTGTTCGACGTCTCGCCGTCGGCCACCGGCACGCTCACCCTCACCCCTTCCATCTCCGCGCCGGCGGGGGCGGTGGTCAACAGCACTCCCGTCACCGTGTCGATCTACCAGATCCCTGGTCTGCTCGTGGCCGAAACCCGCGCGGGCACAGTGCAGGGCGTCGGCAACAGCGTGGTCACGTGCAACGGTGTGGGCAACTGCGCGGCCGCGCAGACCTTCACCGCGCCGAACAACAACCACACCGGCTACACCATGCAGTACGTCAACACTGCCGGGGGCACGTTCAACTCATCGAGTGCCGACCTGGCACTGGCTGGCACCGTGGCCCACGCGTTCCTCGTCTGGAGTGGCGACACCGTGGCCGGTGCGGCCACCGCGCCGAACGCCGCGGGTCGCAGCACGGTGTCGTTCACGACGCCATCGGGCACCTCCTTGGTCAGCGCCGACCAGTTGTTCGATGCGGCTGGCGGCATCTACACCGCGTACGCCGATGTCACTTCGCTCGTCGCGGCCAACGGCACCTATTCGGTGGCCGACATCCAGACGGCGGCCGGAGTGGGCACGTTCGGCGGGTGGTCGCTCGTTGTCGTCGTGCACAACTCGTCGATGCCGGAACGCCTGCTCATGGCCGTCGCTCCGCTTGCCACGGTGTCAACCTCCTCCACCTACTCGTTCACGTTCCCAGTGCCAACGCCGATGGTCAACACCTCCGCCACCTGGCTTGCCGTGGGCTTCGAGGGCGACTACGACCTGCTGGGCGACTCGGCCACGCTCGCCGGTTCTACCGTCGCCAATCCGTTCCGTTCGGTGGTGCCTGGCACTCGCAACCCGGCCACGCCCAACACGATGGGTACCGACGTCTGCGTGCACACCGTGAGCGGCCTGAACGGCAGTTCCATGGGGTTCACCGCGGCCACCAGCAACGACCAACTGCAACTCGGTTTCCTCGCCATCGCCCTCGACCTGTAGGGCCAGTAGGGTCGATGGCCGTGAGCGACGCGGCCGATCCCACCGACTTCACCCGAGATCTCATTCGCTGGAGCGAAGCACTGGCTGGCATCGCCCGTACGGGGCTCGGCTTCACCCAGAGCCTCTACGAGCGCGAGCGGTTCGAAGAAGTGCTGCATGTTGCGGCCGACATCAAGGCGGCCGCCGACGATGCGTTGGAGGTGCGGCGAGAGAGCGACCACTTCGTGCAGGAGTGGATGGAGAGCGTCGGCGAAGGCGTACCCGGGTACGTCACCCCGAAGGTGGCCGTCGGGGCCATCGTCGGCAACGACGCGGGTGAGGTGCTGCTGGTGCGGCGCAGCGACAGCAACATCTGGCTGTACCCCACCGGCTGGGCCGATGTCGGATATTCGGCCAGCGAAGTAGTGGTGAAGGAGGTGCTGGAGGAGACGGGTATCGAGTGCGAGCCGGTGCAGTTGCTATCGGTGGTCGATGGGCAGCGCATGGGCTTCACCCGCTTCGCCATGTACCTGCTGTTGTTCCACTGCCGTGCCACCGGCGGGTCGCTGGCGGGCCACCCGTTGGAGACCAGCGGCGTCGGCTGGTTCTCGCGCAACGATCTGCCGTACCCCACGGCCGGGGTGCAGTGGTGGGGCGAGCAAGCGTTCGCGGCGATCGACGGTGCGCAGGTGCAGGCCGGGTTCGAGCCGCCCCGCTCGCCGGTGTGGCGCGGCTAGCTGCTCGCTGTACCCGGCTCGCTCCGAGGCCGTCCTAGCTGTCGCCGTCCTGATCGCGGAGGAACTGCTCGAGCTCGGCCATCAGTTCGTCGGGGTCGACCGCTTCGTCGTCGAGCCCGTCGACCTCATCGTCGAGTTCGTCGTCGTCGTCGAAGTCGTCGTCGAGTTCGCCGGAGTCGGCCATGCTCTCCAAGCGGCTGACGTAGCCGATGAGGTCGCCGTCGTCGGCCACGAACGCCGACACCTTGGCGTCGTATTCGGCGGCTTCGGCACGAAGGCGGGCGACTGGCCCGGGCGAACCGAGGATGTCGCACGCCCGCTCGACGAGCGCGAGCGACGCCTTGGGGGATGGCACCTGCGAGGCGTAGGCCGGCACCGCAGCCCACAGCGACGCCGAGGGCAGATCGGCGGTGGAGCATGCGTGCTGCAGCACGCCGACGATGCCTGTGGGGCCTTCGTAGCGGCTGCGCTGCAGATCGAAACGATCGATGATGTCGTGCTCGGTGGCGGTGCCGATGACCTGCACGGGCCGGGTGTGCGGTACGTCGGCGAGCAGGGCGCCGAGGGTGAGCACCATCGACACGTCGTATTCCTTGGCCACGCCGACGATCTGCTCGGTGAAGCGCCGCCAGCGCAGAGCGGGCTCGGGGCCGAGCACGAGGATGACGTCGCCGCCGGGGGTGCTGGCGCTCCACAGGCCGACGGTGGGCCACACGATGGTGCGGTTGCGTTGCGCGTCGAGGCGT
Organism: Acidimicrobiaceae bacterium; assembly: GCA_003455715.1. Classification (GTDB taxonomy): domain Bacteria; phylum Actinomycetota; class Acidimicrobiia; order Acidimicrobiales; family Ilumatobacteraceae; genus UBA668. Next base: position 2,977 of record DMQJ01000074.1, read on the forward strand.
ACGTGCGGGCGCACGGTGGCGAAGTCGGTGAACTCCTCCGGGTCGATCTCGGCGAGCGCCGAGGCACCCCAGGCTTCCACGAGGTGGCGCACGCTGTTGCTGGCCGCATCGGCCGCGTCGTTCCACCCGGTGAACGCGGCGATCATCATCGGCCGGCGCAGTGTGGGGCGGGCGAGCCAGCGCACGTGTTCCATTGCTCGCACACGCTACCGGTGGTGGCGGGTCGGCGTGATCCGCTCAGAGACGCGGTTCGACGGTGTAGGCCGCGCCGCCGCCCCCAGCAATGACGTCGTCGAGCCAATTGCCTTCGTACACGTCGTTGGGGCCCTGCATCAGGTCGTTGTCGGCACCGGGTTCGGTGGTGACCAGCGTCCAGGCCTGCCGCTTGTACGTCCAGTTGCCCGGGTACAGGCGGTGGGCTTCGCGCCACCACGGCACGGCGGCGTCGTGGCCGACCGTGCGGCGCAGGTGCTCGCCCAACTCGAAGCAGGCTGCGGCCCGGGCTTCGGC
>DMQJ01000509.1:0-2568 GCA_003455715.1 Acidimicrobiaceae bacterium
ACCGGGCCGGCACGTCGGCCGTTTCGGCGGCGGTTGCGGCGGCGGCCTCGTCGGCCGTTTCGGCGGCGAACAGGTCGGTGCCGGTGTCGTCAGCAGGATCGGTGGTCATGTCGTGGGGCATTGTTCCATGTGCGGTGTTGTGGGGGCTGTCACCCTCAGGGGGAGGGTGCGCCGATTCAGCTCGCGGCCACCAACGCCAGGCCGGTGGCGTTGAAGCCGATGTGGGTGAAGATGCTCATGCCCAAGCGACCGGTGCGCCATATGCACGCGCCGAACACCAGGCCCACGACGAACAACCCGGGGTACTCCACGGGCTGGAAATGAATGAGGGCGAACAGCGCTGCGGCCAGCACCACACCCGTGAGCGGGCCGAGACAACGAACGAAGGCACCCTGTAGGAGACCGCGATAGACCAGCTCTTCCACCAACGGAGCGCCGATGGCAACCACCAGAACGAGCACGACGACGCCGACACCCTCCGCCGACTCCCACAGCTCGCGCGCCCGCTGCTCGAGCCGCTCCGACGAGAACGTGTCGGGCCAGACGCGCTCGAGCGGCCAGTAGAGCGCGCGTACCACCACGAGCTGGGTGACCACTCCGAGGGGCAGTCCGAGCAGATCGACCGGCCGGAAACGCACTGCGTAGTCGACCACCAGGTTGCCCGCACCGTGGCGCCTGCCCAGCCCCTGCGCGATGGCGACCATCGGCACCCAGAGGGCCAGCGAGGTGATGGCCAGCAGCCCGGGGCTGAGCACGAGGTCGCCGGACTCATCGGTGCGACCGAGGGCGGCAGCGATGACCGAGGCCACCAACATGCCGGCCACCCACGCAGCGGCCCACCCCAGCGTGGCATCGCGGACGGGTACGGGAGCGGGCACGGCCGACGAGCCTACCGGCGGGCGCAGGTTGACCCGAAGGCGCCGAGCAGCAGGTGTTCAGCCCGCCAGCAACGAACCGCCCACCGAGGCGGCGGCAACCAACTGACGACGCGATCGGCGATCTTCGAGGCGCCAGCCGTTGGGCACTGACAACCTGCCGGTGTGTCGCTCACACAGGTCGTAGTTGTGCGGATCTCGCTCGGCCGAGAGGTCGTCGAGCCACACCAGTGACCGCGCGTACTGGTACGACAGGGTGGCCATTGCCGGCAACGCGCAGCCGGTTCGCGAACACTGACGACTCATGAACACAAACTTACGAAACCGCGCGCGCCGAGTGGTGGATGGTCACGAACACACGCGCGGGCCGCGCGAAGACCGAGCGAACGCCGAGCGAACGCCACGCAACAGGCCAGGCCGCGGGCATCCGTGCTGGCAGGTGCGCCGAACCATTCGCGTCCCCGACCCCTAGGATTGGCACATGAGCAATCTTCCCCCGCCGCCTCCTCCGCCTCCCCCCGGGCGAGGCCAGCAGCAGGGTCCCCAGCCCCCGTCCGGTGGCGGCAGCGGCGGCAACGGTCGTCGCCCCGCGGCTGGGTGGCCGCGGTGGAGCATTCCGGTGCTGCTGGCGGTCATCGTCGGCACCATCGTGCTCAACCAGGTATGGCCCACCGACAACGGCGAGAAGGTCAGCTTCTCCGAGTTCGTCACCTTGGTCGAAGACGGCAAGGTGAAGGAGATCACGGTCACCAACGGCTCCAACTCGGTGTCGGGCGAACTCACCGACGGCACCAAGTTCACCACCACGGTGCGCGACAACTTCCCCCTCGAGTCCGAGAAAGACCTGCTCGCGGCATCCGGCACGGTGGTCAACTACAAGACGCCGGAGAGCAACTGGCTGCTCAACTGGGTGGGTCTGCTGCTGCCCTTCGTGCTCATCATCGGCTTCCTGGTGTGGATGAACCGACGCGCGCAGGGCCAGATGGGCAATGTGATGTCCATCGGCCGTAGCCGGGCCAAGGCCTACAGCGCCGACAAGCCCAGCACCACCTTCGCCGACATCGCCGGTTACGAAGGCGTGAAGCAGGAGATCACCGAAGTGGTCGACTTCTTGCGCATGCCCGAGCGCTTCCGCGAGATCGGCGCCCGGGTGCCCAAGGGCATCCTGCTCGTCGGCCCGCCAGGCACCGGCAAGACCCTGCTGGCACGAGCGGTGGCCGGTGAGGCCGGTGTGGGCTTCCTCAGCGTCACCGGCTCCGACTTCATGGAGATGTTCGTGGGCGTCGGCGCAAGCCGAGTGCGCGACCTGTTCCAGCAGGCCCGCAAGATGGGCCGAGCCATCATCTTCGTTGACGAGATCGACTCGATCGGCCGCAAGCGTGGCGCCGGCCTCGGCGGCGGGCACGACGAGCGCGAGCAGACCCTCAACCAGATGCTCGCCGAGATGGACGGCTTCGAAACCAGCGAGGGCATCGTCATCCTCGCGGCCACCAACCGTCCCGACATCCTCGACCCAGCGCTGTTACGTCCCGGCCGTTTCGACCGCCAGATCGTGGTGCCGCTGCCCGAGTTCGAAGAACGCCTCGCCATTCTCAACGTGCACAGCCGCGACAAGCGCATGGGCGCCGACGTCGATCTGGAAACGATGGCTCGCGCCACTCCCGGAATGAGCGGCGCCGACCTCGCCAACCTG
>DMQJ01000509.1:2772-2923 GCA_003455715.1 Acidimicrobiaceae bacterium
CCTCGCCAACCTGGTGAACGAAGCCGCCCTGTTCGCCGTGCGCCGCGGCAGCAAGCAGGTGGAACGCATCGACTTCGAGAACGCCCGCGACCGCGTGGTGATGGGCGCCCGGCGCGAGAGCCTGGTGTTGTCGACGGAAGAGAAGCGGGCC
>DMQJ01000509.1:3139-3428 GCA_003455715.1 Acidimicrobiaceae bacterium
CCGCCATTCACGAGGGCGGTCACGCCATCCTCACCGTGGTACTCCCCAACTCCGACCCGCTGCACAAGGTCACCATCCTTCCCCGCGGCATGGCGTTGGGCGTCACGTGGAGCCTTCCCGAAGAGCGCCACACGTACTCCAAGGAGTACTTCGAAGACGTCATCTGCCGCGCGATGGGCGGTCGAGTGGCCGAGCGCATCGTGTTCGGCCATCTCAACTCCGGCGCTGCCAACGACCTCGAGCAGGCCACCAACATCGCCCGCCGCATGGTGCGCGAATGGGGCATGAG
>DMQJ01000394.1:0-218 GCA_003455715.1 Acidimicrobiaceae bacterium
AAGAGGCCCAGACCCGCAAAGGCCACGCCCAACGCCTCGCCGACCGCATCGCCCGCCCGCTCGTCCCGACGATCCTCGTTGTCGCAGCCGCCATCGCCGTGATCGGCGCCGCCGTAGGCGACGCACACGTGTGGATCGACCGCGCGCTCGTCGTGCTCGTCGCCGCGTCACCGTGCGCGTTCGCGATCGCCGTACCGGTCACCGTGTTCGCATCGGTC
>DMQJ01000394.1:412-6277 GCA_003455715.1 Acidimicrobiaceae bacterium
GGTCACCGTGTTCGCATCGGTCGGCGCCGCCAGCCGAGCCGGGTTCGTGATCAAAGGCGGCGCCGCGATCGAAGCGCTCGCCACCGTGCGAGCCGTCGCCTTCGACAAGACCGGCACCCTCACCCGCAACCAACCCCAAGTGGTCGACACCGTCGCCGCCGCCGGCAGCACCGCCGCCGATGTCCTCAGGTTCGCGGCGTCACTCGAGCGGTTCAGCGATCACCCACTCGCCGCAGCGATCGTGGCCGCCGCCCCCCTGACCGATGACGCCGACGACGTCACCACCGACGTCGGCTCCGGGATCACCGGCCGCGTTGGCGACAGCAAGGTCCGTGTAGGTAAGCCCGGTTACATCGATCCCGCCACCCTCACCGCGGACGTCGAACGACTCCAGGCCGCCGGCGCGACCGTCGTGCTCGTCGAACGCAACGGCGCCACGATCGGTGCGATCGCCCTGCGCGACGAACTCCGGCCGGAGGCGGCCGATGTGGTTGCGCGGCTCCGTCGACACCATCGGTTGCACATCGCCATGCTCACCGGCGACCAACACCGCACCGCCACCGCCATCGGCTGGGTAGCCGGCATTGAGGACCTCCGCAGCGAACTGCTCCCCGACGACAAGCGCAGCGCCGTCGAACGGCTCCGCGCCCACGGCTCAGTGGCGATGGTCGGCGACGGCATCAACGACGCTCCCGCACTCGCCACCGCCGACGTCGGCATCGCCATGGGCGCCGCCGGCAGCGACGTCGCCGTCGAGGCAGCCGACATCGCGGTCATGGGCGACAGCCTCACCCATCTCCCCGACCTCATCGACCACGCCCGCCGGACACGCACGATCATGATCCAGAACCTCGTTCTGTCCGGAATGATCATCGCCGTCCTGATCCCCGCCGCGGCCGCCGGACTACTCGGCCTCGGCATTGTCGTCGCCATCCACGAAGGCGCCGAGATCATCGTCATCGCCAACGGACTCCGAGCCCGCTCCACCAGCAGCTTCAACCAGCCCGCCCCGGCCAGCCAATCGAACCCCGCTTCCCAGGAGCACGCACATGCCTGACCACTCCCGCTGGCGGATCCCCGCCGACATCGCCACCCTGCTAGATGCCGAGCTGACCTCCGCCCGGACCAGCGACGACCCGTGGCCGTCACTGGAACGAGCACACCTGCTCTCCCAACCCTGGGCATGGCCCCACACCCGCGTCCACCTCGCCATGCTCCGCTTCGCAATGGCCCAGCGAGATCGACGCGAGATCGCCGGGCAGATCATCCGACTTGCCGTCGCCGGCCCGGGATCACTTGCCGGTAAGTATCCGTCTGGCAACACCGGCCGAACCACGATGCGACTCACCGAAACCGCCCCGCTGCCGGCGGACATCGACAACGTCCTCACTCGCTACACGTCGGCCGACTGAACAAACCAGGCCAGGTCGGGGAACTCGCCAGCCGTGCGAGGTCACCCGCACGTGTATGCATGAACACCAGCACGTCGCCCCAAGTCCCGTCGTCAGCCGGCGCGTGCTGCTGGTAGGGACAGCGGGCGCTGTCATCCTCGCCGCCTGCGGCTCGGACGCGCCCTCGAGTTCCCCCGCCAACACCCCGGCCGCGACCGCCGGCGACGCGGACAGCATGGCGTTGGTGCGGTTCTTCGCCGAACCGAGCGTCACCGTCGGCACGGGACGTCGACTCGTGTTCGGCCTCGCCGACGCCGACGGCACCCTGCGACCCGAAGGCCCCTCGCAAGTATCGGCATCGCTGCTCGACCCCACCGGCGCCGAAATCTCGACGATCACCGGTCTCCGCCGCGACGTCAACCTGCCACGCGCCTACTACGAGTTCCGCGTCGACGTCCCCCAAGAAGGTGCCCACACGCTGCGCGTCAGCGATGGGGCCGCGACGGCCGAGGCATCCTTCACCGTGGTCGCCCAGGGGAGCCTGCCGTTCCCCGGGCCGGGCGACCCACTGCCGCCGTTCGACACGCCAACGGTCGCAGTGCCGGGTGGGGTCGACCCGGTCTGCACCCGCGAGCCGGCCTGCCCGTTCCACGACATCACCCTCAGCGACGCCCTCGACGCCGGGAAGCCGATCGTCTACCTCGTCGGCACGCCGGCGTTCTGCCAGACCGGGATCTGTGGCCCCGTCCTCGACGTGATGATGGGCGTCGTCGACGACTACCCGGATCTGCAGTTCATCCATGCGGAGGTGTACACCGACAACACCGCCACCCAGGCTGCGCCGGCAGTTGCCGCGGCCGGGCTCTCGTTCGAACCAGTGATCTTCCTCACCGACGCATCAGGGACCGTCGTCGAACGGCTCGACGTGATCGTCGACGAGAGCGAACTCAGAGAGCAACTCGCCGCGCTCAGCTGAGTATCACTGAAGCTGGCGAAGCGAGGTCTGCTGGCCGATCGTCACTCGTCGGCCAACGACCCGATGAACGCCACGATCTCGTCGATCTCCTCGTCGGTCAGCGCATTGCGCGGCATCTGCACGCTGAAGCCGGCGACGATTCGTGCCGCCGGATCACGGATCGACTCGAACAAGTACTCCCCGTCGGCAACCACCGTCGTGCCGTCGCTCAGCTCCACGTCCGAACCCGCAAGCCCCACCCAGCCCGGCCCGACACCGCCCTGGAACGACCCTCCATGACAGCTCGCACAACCCGCCTGGCGAGCGATCTGCTCCCCGGCAGCACCGACCGGCGAAGCCGTCGAACCCGGCGAATCACTCCCGCCACACGCGGCGACAACGAGGGCCGTCACTATCACTGTCACGAGCTTCCACAGCACGACCCACAGGTGATCCGAACACCGCACGCGGTTCCCGCCACCCGACCTGCCGACCCGATGGAACTCACGACCAGCGACCAGTCACCCGTAGGGACGTGAACGAGCCGCCCGAGTCATCGACATCTACGGATGAACCCGACGGCGCAGTGGAGCCCTCACGCCCCGCGTCTGAGGCACCAACCGAGACGGTGGAAGCCCTCGCGGCCGAGCCGACCACAGCTGATCCAGAGCCGGACCCGAGTTCAGCCGACGCGCCACCGACAGCTCTACCGCCGACCGCACCAAGGACGAGACCGCCTCGCACCCAGCAGGTCCTCACCGCCGCAGTGCTCGCGCTCATCGCGCTCTCGGTCGTCCTGCTTGCAATCGAGATCGCCAACCAGTGACCGCCCACAACTCACCACGACCGACGCTCAGTGGTAGCCAACCCGGAGACGTCGAGGTCAGGGTGAGGTGCTGTACGGGCGAAGCCCGAACTTCTCGCGACGCCTGCGACCTGCGTGGCGATCGCCCTTCCCGGCACGATGCTCAGCGTCCTGCCGCGCCGGGCTACCGATCCGGTGCGGTCCCGACGTTGGTCGTCGACGGCCGCAGGACACCATGGTCGTCGCTGACGAAACTGAGGCCCTTGTCGGCGAAGCGGGCGTAGAGCTCGTCGGGGCCGCCGGCGGCGGTGACAGGGAGCTCGTAGTACTCGTCGAGGATCTGTCGTGCGATGGGGTCATCGATGACGGTGGAGTCCCAGAGGACCTCGGCGGCGGTCTCGGTGATCGTGAAGTCGAAGAACGCGCAGCACGCCTTCTCGCGCGCCGCGAGGTCGCGCACGTGATCAGCGACGCCGGGTTCGGCCCGTAGCCGGAAGCGGACGCCGGTGTCGGTCCGTTCTCTCGCGACGAGCGTGGCGCCGAACAGTTCCTTGTACTCGGCGACTCGTTCGTCGGGGGTGTCGGGTGCGGTTGTCATGTCGCAGACGATCGGCCGGTTGTCATTGGTGGTCATGTTCGAGGTTCCTGTCCGTCGTGACGATCGAAGACCGTGCGTAGCACTCAACGTAGAGTCTTGACCTAGGTCCAGAGTCAAGAGAAAGCTGATGGGATGAAGATCGGCCAGGTCGCGGAAGAAGCAGGCGTGAGTGTGGACACGGTCCGCTTCTACGAGCGTCGCGGTGTCCTGCCCGCACCGGATCGGATGCCGTCGGGCTATCGCACGTACACCCCCGCTGCGGTGCAGCGGATCCGCCTGGCTCGCCGGTTGCAGGCGCTGGGGTTGACGCTCGATGAGGTGATCGGCGCATTGCACGCCACCGACCGGGGGGATGTGTCGTGCGCGTCGGAGCGGTGGCGCCTCGAAGCCGTCCTCGACCGGATCGACGCCAAGATCGCCGAGCTGCGCTCGGTGCGCCGTGAAGTAGGCCGGGTATTGGCCCGCTGTGACCGTGACGAGTGCGTGTTCACGGAATCCGACATTCGGACTTGACCTTCGACTCGGGTTGAAGCCGTACGGTCAACTCGAGTGCCACCCGACCCATGCGATGGCCGAACCGAGGAGCTCGATCGTGATCCCAGTGAACGTCAACAACGCCGACGACGAAGCCTGCGCAGTGGACCGCAGCTGCAACGACTCGGGCTGCGGATGTCACCCGACCACCACAACGCGCATCGATCGGGCAACCCCAGCTGCTGCATCAAAGCCAGCCAAGCGCGGTCTCGCTGCCGCACTGCTCGCCGTGACGTGCGCCGCGAGTTGCCTGGCTGTGCCGCTTGCAGTCGGCGGCGCAGCAGCTGTGTCGGGCGCGCTCGCCGGCGAATGGTGGATCGTCGTCGGAGTCGTTGCCGTTGCAGCACTCGCCGTCGGACTTCTGAGCCGACGTCGGGGCGGTCGCGTCTGCTGACCACGGCGCGCAGATTCCGAGGGCCGAGTTGACCTTCAACCTGGGTCGAACCTCTACCGTGTCGGTATGTCCGGGTATCTGATCGCCGAGGTCGCGCAACGCACCGGGTTCTCGACCTCCGCGTTGAGGTTCTACGAACAGAACGGGCTCGTGCGCCCGGGGCGGACACCTGCTGGGTATCGCCGCTACGACGACGAGCACCTCGAGACCCTTGCGTTCATCGGCCGGGCGAAAGGCTTCGGGCTCACCCTCGACGAGATCACCGAGCTGCTCGGTCTGCTCGACCAAGACCAATGCGCACCGGTGCAACACCGCCTCAAAGATCTTGTCGACACCAAAATCGCCGAGGCCGAACAACGAATCGCCGAGTTGTCGTCGTTCACCGACGAACTGCGCCGGGTCGCAGCCACCCTCGACAACCACACCCCGGACGGCCCATGCGACGACACCTGTGGCTGCACCACCGACACCCACCCGGCCATCGTGACGCTCAGCCCGGCCAATCACCCGGGTGTGCCTGACACGACGGTGTCGTGATCGACACGCCATCCGCCGAGGGCACACAACAATGAGCATCGCCCGCACGATCACTCTGTTCGTCGCCGCTGCGATCGCAGAGATCGGAGGCGCCTGGCTCATCTGGCAAGGCGTGCGCGAACACCGCGGCATCGCCTGGATCGGAGCCGGCATCGCCGCCCTCGCCGCCTACGGCTTCGTCGCCACCCTCCAAGAAGACAGCAACTTCGGTCGGGTGCTCGCCGCCTACGGCGGCATCTTCGTCGCCGGATCCCTCGCCTGGGCCATCGCCCTCGACGGCTTCAAACCCGACCGATGGGACTACACCGGCGCAGCCATCTGCCTCCTCGGCGTCGCCGTCATCATGTTCGCTCCACGCAGCTGACACCCGGTGGCGGGAGACGCCGTGGCCGCCACACCCACTGCGGCGAGCACACTTTCAGCAGCGTGTCAGCACGACTCGCACCCACCAACGCAGATGTGATCTTGGCGTCGCTCAGGAGCTGCCGCATACAACAGTCGTACAACACGACGAGAACCAACGGGATCCCACCAACGCCTACGACAGCGGCGCTCGCCAGCCCAGAAACACAGGTTCATCAGGCAGAACGCCCATGAGCGCCTACCGGCTCCCACGGGCATCGGCGCACTCATAACCCGAAGGTCGCAGGT